>JAYTMW010000032.1:0-15812 GCA_043728105.1 Saprospiraceae bacterium
TAAAGAATACAAGATTCACGCTTTAAATAATCAGCAAGCACCTCTTCCAACTCGATGTGAATATTCAAAGTACCATTCAAAAAGCGAGAACCTGCACAGCCTGTACCGTACCGTTGAGTCGCTTTGATAGCCGCTTCTTTGATACGAGGATGATTCGTTAAGCCCAAATAAGAATTAGAACCAAACATTAAAATGGGTTTTCCATTAATGTAAACGACAGTATCTTGCTCCGATTCAATAGTTCTAAAAAAAGGATATAAACCCAAAGCCTTTAGTTCCGCAGGGGCAGTGTAGGCTTGCATTTTATTTAAGAAATTCTTATTCATTTTTTCCTGATTGAGTAGGTTTCTAAATCTTTTTAAATTAGTTGTGTTTGCGAAACATACAAAACATCAATAAGTTCTGCATGGAAATTTATAAAGAAAGAAGATGAATTTTAGTTTGATGAAATAGTTAAAATATGGATGAAATTTCCTTTGTGCCATGCGGCAAGCGGAGGCAGTTATCCAATCACTTCGTATAGAGACAGAAAAAATGGTTTTCGTCTCACTTTTTTTTAGATTTTATTGAAAAAAATTTGTGTTGATTTAACAAGGAAATAATATATGGGTCATTTTTTTTGCAACACATAGGCACATAGGACACATAGAAAGGAGTATTTTATCTTAAAATTCGGCTTTATTTTCTAAAAATCTAACTCTTTCTATGTGTTCTATGTGCCTATGTGTTGAAAAAAAATTAAGCCTTTTTCTTAAATTTTTTAAACATTGTATTAAAAATATAGTCCCAAAGCGGGTTACTTACCCCAAAACCTTTATCGTGCTCTTGATAATGGTGCATCATGTGGTGATTCTTCATTTTGAGCCAAAAAGGATTATTCCATCTTGTGTGGTGCATCGCAAAGTGCATCATATCGTAGCACAAATAACCCAAAATAAAGCCCGCAAAGAACGGAAATACTGAGGGGCTTCCTAAAACAGCTTTAAACCCAAGATAAAACAAAGCGGCTAATGGTATGCTTATCGTAGGCGGCAAAACCAATCTCATTTTATCATTTGGAAAGTCGTGGTGTACACCATGCCACAAAAAAGCCAAACGTGCGCCAATTTTTCCAGGCGGCACCCAATGAAATATAAAACGGTGCAGGAAATATTCTGTAAATGTCCAAACAAATAAGCCGCCAAAAAACCATGCTGAGATGCTCAAAAAGCCCCCTTCCGCTTGCCATAAACATCCTAAAATGACGGGGATAAAAATGAATAAAGGCACGCTAAAATGTACTTTGGATAGATATTCCATCCAATCGGGCTTAAAAATTCTAACCGACTCTTGCGTGTTTGATACGAAATGGCGTTCTGTTGTTTTTACTTCCATAGTTGATGCTATTCTTTTTAAAGTTTACAATGAGCTTTATATTTTCTTCAAAGTTGTTTTAAGAACTTTGGAAGGAAAGAGTGGGCTAAAAATCTCCTTTATATAAAATAGTGCTTATATAAAACTGCAAAACATTGATTTCGTCACATTGATTTTTGAGATTTTATACAAAAAAAATGTTTTACCCTATTTTTACAAACTTTCTTTACCCCTAAATGGTACTTAGACGAATGAAATATACTAAAATTTTTAGGAAATGGATTTAATTTTCTCGTTTTTTTACCATTGTTAAAATCGTCGCCAATGCCACCGTTTCTCCCGTTTCGTCATAAACGTCAACGAGCCATTTTACGATGCCTTTTGCTACATCTTCTTCCGTTTTTTTCTCCGTATCAATTTTTTCTTTACACGTAAAACGCACGCCAATGGTCATATTGGGATAAACAGGTTTCGTAAAACGACATTCTTCTATCCCATAATTCAACAAAACAGGCCCTTTTTTAGCATCCACAAAAAGCCCTGCCGCTTTTGATAAAATGAAATAACCATGCGCTACTCGACCTGTAAATGGTGTACCTTCTAACGCCGTAGCATCCGTATGGGCATAAAAATTATCACCCGAAACGTTGGCAAAATTGGTAATATCGGCTTCCGTAACAGTGTGTTTGGCGGTGATTAAAGTCTCGCCAATCACCAAATTTTCAAAATGCTTGCGGAAAGGATGCACCTCTTTTTCAAGATAAGCACCACCCACTTGATAGTTTTGCGTGACTTGTGAAAGCATTGTCGGATGCCCCTGTAAAGCCACCCGTTGAAGATAATGAAAAACGCCACGCATACCACCCATTTCTTCGCCGCCGCCCGCACGTCCAGGTCCACCATGCGTCATCAAAGGCATGGGTGCGCCGTGACCCGTACTTTCTTTTTGTGCATCTCTATTTAAAATCAAAATACGACCATGAAAAGCTCCTGCGGCAAGCAAATATTGCCTCGCTACTGAGGGGTCATGCGTACAAATAGTTGAAACCAACGAGCCTTTGCCCATGTTGGCCAACTCAATAGCCTCATCAAACGAATCGTAAGGCATTAAAGTAGCCACTGGACCAAACGCTTCAATATCGTGCGTGGCGGTGAAATCAAAAGGTTTTTCGTTTAAAAGTAGGATAGGGGAGACGAATGCACCCTTTTTTTTGTCGGCTCCAACAACCTCAAAATCATCCAAATGACCATAAATAATAGACGAACCTTTGAGCAAAAGTGCCACGTTTTCAAGCACCCGTTGTCGTTGATTTTCACTCACCAAAGACCCCATTTTTACGTCCAATACTGAGGGGTCGCCAATGACCGTTTTTGACAGCTCTTTACCCAAAGCAATTTGCACGGCTTCCACCATTTTATTAGGCACAATAATCCGCCGCACCGCCGTACATTTCTGACCCGTTTTGACGACTATTTCTTTTCTTACTTCTTTAATAAAAATATCAAACTCTGGCATTCTGGGCGTAATATCTTCACCCAAAATCATGGCATTAAGCGAGTCCGCTTCCAAATTAAAAGGTACAGAGTTTTGAGAAATATGAGGGAGGCCCCTCAGTATTTTACCTGTTTTTGCCGAGCCTGTAAACGTCACAACATCTTGCGCCGTTACAAAATCCAAGATACCATGCCCTTTGCCACCAATAAATTGCAACGCACCTTCGGGCAAAATCCCACTTGAAATAATGTCTCTAACAACGACTTCCGTTACAAAAGAGGTGATTTCCGAAGCCTTCACAATGGCAGGAACGCCCGCCAACCAATTCACCGCACACTTTTCTAACATGCCCCACACGGGAAAGTTAAACGCATTGATGTGCACCGCCACACCCACCTTCGGCACACACACGTGCATACCTATAAACGAACCGCCTTTCGAGAGTTTCGCCGCTTGCCCATCCACATAAAACGTCTCGCTACCCAACTGACGGCGCAAGGAAGCATACGCAAACAAATTCCCAATACCACCGTCAATATCAATCAAATTATCAATCCGAGTTGCACCTGTTTTGAACGACACATTATAATAAGTATTTTTTCTTTCCGTTAAAAACAAAGCTAATTTTTTAAGCATCAAACCACGCTCATAAAAAGTCATAGCCCGAAGCGTTTTGCCACCTACTTTTCGGGCGTAATTCATCATGGCTTCATAGTCCATGAAATCACCTGCCATGCTTATTTCATCACCGTTTAGGGCGTTGTGTTGTGGAGTGGTGTCGCCTATGGGTTTGTGCCAATTACCAATGGCATAATTTTCTAAATGTTTCATATTTGATTCTCTATCAATAAGTTATAAACTTCAATTTTGCGTCCATCGGGGTCTTTCAAAATGGCGAATGTACCAAACTCCGTTGTTTGAGGCTGATTAATAATGGATGTTTCAAAAAGCTGAATTTTACTATCAAAATCATTTACTTCAAAACCTAAACGAGTTGTAATATCAGGCGTTGTTTGATTTTTTAATAGTGGATAAATTTCAAAAACAACACCTTGTATTACTGTTGAATAATGAAAAACACCTTGATTATGGTTGTGATAATCAAACGTGCAATCAAGCAAAGTTTGATAAAAATGGACTGATTTTTCTAAATCCGAAGTTCGTATGACTACAAGTTTTAGTTTCATAAAGGGTGTTTAACGTGAAAAAACAATAATACTCTTAATTTATTCTCCAAATTAAATTTTTTAAACAATAATTTAAACAACTTAATCCCAATTAATGTTAAACTTTATGTTTTAAAGTTACCTAAGACCTTTTTTCCTCGTAGTGACTATAAGATGTGTTTATAAAACCCTTTCTCATAAATTAACAGAAAAATTAAAATGAAAAAATCAATCGCCTTTATCTTTTCCCTCGCTCTTTTTACCCTTTTTTCTTGTCAAAAAGAAAATATTTCGACCGCCACAAGTACGACCGAAGAAGTGTCGTTGTATGAAAAATTGACGGCTCTAAATGCGACATCCAACAACGTTATCGCCATAAAATCCATTGGCAATATCAGCATCAATAATCCTGAACAAATAGATATTGACGGCAGTTTCAAAGATAAAGCGGGCAAGCTACTGAAAGCTGAAATGTTTCAAATTGCGCAACTTGATGTTGAGGAAAAAGCCAATCAAGGCTATTACAAATATTTCACGACTGCATTGCCTAATTTCAAGTCATTTATTCCTAAATTTTACGAAAACCAAGTAAAAGTAGAGCTAAAAAGTAAGGAAATTGGTGATATTTCAGCGTCTATTTACTCACCTTCTATTGTCCAAATTAATCTTTTAAATGACTTAATAAAAAATTTAAAACTCAATAAAAACCAAGGTTTGACTATAAAATGGAATCCCGATGCTAAAATAAATTCAAGCGGAGAAGAAACGCAACAAGTGGGTGCATCCATCGTTTATCACACCGCATATTTGGCAAATATGACCCAAAAAGGCTTGCCAACCGACAATATAACCGTCTTCAAATTAGCCAATGACTCAACGGGCGAACTCAATTTCACGCCACAAGACCTTGAAAAATTACCGTCAAATGGTGAAGTTAGGATATTTTTAGCTCGTGCCAATCAAGAAACGGTAAGCACTTCAACGGGTCAAAAAGTAAGCATCGTTAGTTTTTCAATGAGCTATTTATCGGATGTTATTGTGCAGTAATTATTTAATGATGAGTTATGAATGATAAATGATGAATTGTCAAAAATTCATCATTTATCATTCATAACTCATCATTAAATTAATGGCATTTAAAATAATCAAAAGGTTCTAAACAATCTTTGCAGCGATGCAAAGATTTACAACTTGTAGAGCCAAATTCAGATAACAATTCTGTATTCGTCGAATCGCAAAGTGGGCAAGGTATATCCTTCTCAATCCTCAATCCTAAATCCTCAACCCTGTATTGCGGTGGAGCAATGCCGTACTCTTTCAACTTGCGTTTCCCTTCCTCACTCATCCAATCAGTCGTCCAGGCGGGTGATAAAACTTCCTTTATTTTCACATTTTCAAAACCATGCGTCGCCATTTCAATGCGGATATTCATCGCAATCATATTCATGGCAGGGCAACCCGAATAGGTGGGCGTGATGACAATTTCGATGCCTTCGTCTTGAATCAAAACGTCTCGCACAATGCCTAAATCGAGAATTGATAAGACAGGCACTTCGGGGTCGGTGACGTTTCCTAATATTTTATAAATTTGTTTTTTCAAAAAAATGTTTAATTTTGGACTAAAATTTAAAGAAATGAAATCTCTATCAATAACAAAATTTTATAATCTGAAATCAGAATTGCGTCAAGAAGTTTTGGATTTTATTGATTTTTTGTTAGAAAAACAAAAAAAAGAAACCAATCCACCTCAAAAACGCCCATCAAACTTTGGTAGTGCCAAAGGAGAGGTTGTCATGTCTGATGATTTTAATGAGCCATTAGACGAATTTAAAGAATATATGCTATGAGTTATCTAATTGATACCCAAGCCTTCATTTGGTACGCTACTGGGGACTCGCAACTAAGCAATAACGCAAAAATAATTATTGAAAGTAGTGAAATAAGGCTCATTAGCATTGCCACTATTTGGGAAATGGGTATTAAGGCAAATATTGGAAAATTAAACTTTAACTCACCTTTTGATGCTTTCATTCAAAAGCAAATTTCAATAAATAAATACGAATTATTGCCTATCGAGTTGAATCATATTTTTCAATTAAGTAACCTTCCTCATCATCATAGAGACCCTTTTGACCGTATTCTTATTGCTCAAGCAATAAGCGAAAATATCCCTATCGTAAGTATTGATGCCGCATTTGATAGTTATAACGTTAATAGAATTTGGTAGAAGAAACTACCAAACCGAGTTCGGATAAGCCCGCTGCAAAAACTGCATTTCAGCCAAAAGAAAACCAAAATGCTCCGTATGCTGACCTTGTTTGCCGCCTTTTTGCATCCAAGCATCAACGGGCATTTTTAAGGTTGCTTCTTCAAATACCGTTTTTCTTTTTTCAAAAACACTATTTTTTATAGTGGCTAAATTAACAATTACCCCCTCAGTATTTTGAGCATTTTCAAGCTCCGTTTTAGTCAAAAATTCACCCGAAAATTCCCATAACTCATTGAAAGCCAATTGAATACGATTGTGACTTTCTTCCGTGCCATCGCCCAAACGCACCACCCAATCATTCGACCAACGCAGATGATAAGTCGCTTCTTTCAAACTTTTTGCCGCAATGCCCGCCAAGCGTTCATCTGTGCTATCGGATAGTTTTTCTAAGAAATAAAAATGATACGTGTCGTATAAAAACTGTCGGGCAATGGTGCGGGCAAAATCGCCATTGGGCAGCTCCACCAAAAGGCAATTTTTGAAATCATGCGCATCACGTAGGTAGGCGAGCGTATCTTCCGTAGATCCGTCTGCCTTCAATTCAGCCGCATATTGATAAAAATTGCGTGCCTCACCGATGAAATCTAAGGCAATATTGGTCATAGCCATATCTTGCTCCAAAACGGGGCCATGACCACACCATTCGGATAGGCGATGACCGAGTATCAAGGCATTGTCTGCCAAATGCAACACATAATTTATCTTATTTTGGTTCATCTAAAAGATAATTGAAAATTAAGACAGCAATTCCGCATTTGACCCAAATAGACCACCGATTTGACTGATTAAACTGATTTTTACTGATTTTCCAAGTAAAAATCAAAAAAAATGAGAGAATATCTGTTAAATCTGTCTAATCTGTGGTCTATTGGTTTCATATACGGAATCGCTGGAATTAAAAAATAAGACGGCATAACTTATAGACTATCAGTTGATTAGCTTACTGGATTTTAATCTCGTATCATTCCATCGTTCTTTAAAAAATATATTATTGGCAGCAACAAAAGGCAACTTTCGCCAAATCGGCGAAAGTTCAGAGACCCCCTCAGTATCGAGCATCTTTTTCTTTACTTTGAACCAATATTTTGCAGGGTCGGTGCTTGCGTCTAAGACATTCATCACATCCACCAAGTTATAAAAGACCTCTCCTTCAAACTCAATGTGTCGAATTTGCTGCCCTTCAAAAACGGCTATGTTTGTATTTTTTTCCATAGAGTATGTTTCTTTTTGTTCTGAATAAGATAGTAAAATTCTAATATTTATTTACTGTACAATCCTATTAACCACATTTGTAGTAGTTCTCCTTTGGGCGAGGGAATATTCAAGTTAATACGAATCATCCCCTCAGTATTTGCGCAATCTATCCGCTTAGTTTTACCATCTGTTGATTGCATTTCAAGTTTATTCCAAAAAGGGTTACCACTGTAATCTTTGAGTAATTGATTTTTCAACATAACCCAATAGGCCAAAGGGTTAGAACTGCCTGTTAATATTTCAATAATATCAACTATTGAAAACCATTTTTCACCTTCAATAATGATACATCTGATTTCTTTTCCCTCAAAAAGAGGCATTGCATTTTGTTCCATAACATTTAATTTTTTGTTTTGTTAAAAAACAAAAATAAATATTTATAAAACAAAAAAGCGTATTTCAAAACAATTTATTTTTAATTCGATAAATTTGTTTCAGCCTTCTAAACATTCATCGTTCATCATTCATAATTCATCATTAAATTACATGTGCTTCACCGTGTCAGGTACTTTATAAAACGTCGGATGCCGATAAACTTTATCCGCCGCAGGTTCAAAAAACGACTCTGCATCGGAAGGGTCAGAAGCCGTAATGTGCTTCGATTCGACGACCCAAATTGACACACCTTCTTGCCTTCGGGTATAGACATCACGGGCATTTTCGAGTGCCATTTGGGCATCCGTAGCGTGTAGCGAACCCACGTGTTTGTGATTCAAACCCGCATGACTTCTGATAAATACTTCCCACAAAGGAAATTCTTGATTGGACATGATTACATGATTTTTAGTTTATTGAGTATTAATTCTCTAAGGGTTTCAAACTCTGTTTCAAACTCACAAATCAAAAACCTAAAGTTAATGTGTCTTTGCGAGGAGGTACGACGAAGCAATCTTTTAGTTTTCGCAAGACTCCTTTCACTTAACACCTTAACAATCGCTCAATTTATGTAATATTTCTACCAATTTTGAAGAGGGTATTAGAAGTCAAATAACAGATTGCTTCGTCGTGCCTCCTCGCAATGACACTTTAATTTTGAGTTTTGATTTGTGGGTAATGGATAAAATATTGACCCAAGAATAATTGTAACTAATTGAAAATCAATATTTTATGAGAAAGATACCCCCTCAGTATTTACGCCACTTTCAACATGTTTTCACTCCGTTTTTTCTTCTTTTCCGCATGTGCCAAAGCCGCTTCACGCACCCATGCACCCTCGTCCCAAGCCTTGTTGCGAGCCGCCAAACGCTCACGATTACAAGGGCCATTACCCCTCAGTATTTCATCAAATTCAGACCAATCGAGTGCGCCAAAATCGTAGTGACCACGGGCTTCATTCCATTTCAAATCGGGGTCGGGTACGGTCAAACCCAAGACTTTTGCTTGCTCAGACATCACATCTACAAACTTTTGTCGAAGGTCGTCATTAGAGTAGCGTTTGATTTTCCACGCCATGCTTTGCGCAGAGTTGGGCGATTTAGAATCGTCGGGCCCAAACATCATCATTGCGGGATGCCACCAACGATTGAGGGCATCCTGCGCCATGGCGTGTTGCTGCGGTGTGCCGTGGGCGAGGGTCATCATAATCTCAAAACCTTGGCGTTGGTGGAAACTTTCTTCCTTGCACACCCGCACCATCGCCCGTGCGTAAGGCCCATAACTGCATTTGCAAAGTGGCACTTGATTCATAATAGCGGCCCCGTCAACGAGCCAACCGACGGCTCCAATATCGGCCCACGAAATGGTCGGATAATTGAAAATTGACGAATATTTTGCCTTGCCGCTGTGCAAATCTGCATACATTTTATCACGAGAAACGCCCAAGGTTTCAGCCGCCGCATAGAGATAAAGTCCATGCCCCGCCTCGTCTTGCACCTTTGCCAAAAGAGCCGCTTTGCGCCGCAAACTTGGCGCACGGGTTATCCAATTGCCTTCGGGCAACATGCCCACAATTTCAGAATGGGCGTGTTGCGATATTTGACGAATCAAGGTTTTGCGATAGGCATCGGGCATCCAATCTTTGGGTTCGATTTTTTGCTCGGCATCTATGCGGGCTTGGAATTTTTCTTCGAGATTTATGATTTTATTGTCCATTTTTTATAAGGATTTATGGATTTTTCTAATTATTTAACAAAACTAACACTTGTTAGTTTCATAAGCAATGATTTTTAAAATAAGTTTAAGAGATAATTTCTTTAAATCAAAAATAGGATTAATCTTTGATATATAAAATCAAGCATACCCCCTCAGTATTTAACGATAAAAAAGACTCTTTTATGAAAATTCAAACCTTCTTTCTATTGGCAATATACTTTTTATTGTCTTGTAAAAATGAAAAAAAACAACCTCAAACAATTGCAAAACAACCTCAAAAGGTAGTTGATAGCTTACCTGATATTAACCCTAATGTTGATAGTCAAGGCGATTCACTCAGTGCAGCCCGAGCCTTAAAGCTCATTTTGGAGGCTAAAGCAAAAAAAAGTACATGGCTTGTGCTTGAAAATCTATATGAACCTATCCCAAATGAGTTGTGGAGTTTGACTGATTTAGAAGGTTTATCGCTATTGGGATATCGCCTTCATTCTATCTCGGACTCAATGGGTCAACTTAGAAATTTGAAATCTTTAGGTTTACAACTTACCGCCATTCAAAAGTTGCCTAATGGATTTGGACAATTGAAAAAATTAGAAAGGCTGAATTTAAGCCAAGCATTTTATATACCCGATTTTCCTAAATCTTCTGTAAATTTAAAAAATCTACATGAAATTGAATTTTTTAGTGCGCTTGAATTTGGAGATGAGTTTGCTATAAAATTTAATAGAAAATCTAAAAGTGGCATCCCCAATTCTATAAAGTATGTAAAAAGTTTAAGACGATTTGATACTGGGAAAAGTGGAATTTCTCTACCAGAAAATATAGAAGAATTAGAGAATCTTGAAGAAATAGATTGCACAAAAGGCAATGGCTATATACCAGAAAACATAGGAAAATTGAAAAAACTAAGGCGATTCAGAGCAGGTTTATCTGGTGCGACAGACTTTCCAGAAAGTTTTGGTGATTTATCGAATTTGCGTTATTTATCAACTGGCGCAAATGGAATGAACGGTTTTCCAAAATGTTTTACTCGACTTAACTTAGATACACTTTATATTGGTACTGAAAATATTGTGAGTTTACCAGATAATATTGGTGATATGCGGGTAAGAGTTTTGGAATTGAATTTAGTTGGTTTGAAAAGTTTGCCTGAAAGTTTTGGCAATATTGAAAATTTAGAAGAGTTGGAAATGCCTAAAAACCAATTGTCAGCACTGCCTGAAAGTTTTGGAAATTTAAAGAATTTGAAACGATTGGTGCTTTATAACAACAAATTAACATCACTACCCAACAGTTTTTCGCAATTGAAAAACTTAGAATTTTTGGATTTAAGAATCAATAAATTCAAATCGCTACCCCTCAGTATTTGTGAATTATCAAACCTAAAAGTGTTAAGTTTTGGCAACAACGAAATCAGTCAATTGCCTAATTGTTTTGGTAATTTGAATAATTTGGAATCGCTTGATTTTTTCAATAATAACTTTTCTGTTTTTCCAACTATGATAGAGCAATTTACTCAATTGGAAACCCTTGATTTTAGTAAAAATCAACTGACAACTTTACCTAAAAATATCAAGAAAATGAAGCAACTGAAAGACTGTTATTTAGGTGGTAACAACATTAAAAATATACCACAAGAATATAATAAAGTAAGTCAAAATTATTGAAATATGTAGGGGTGACAAATGATTTACTCAATTTTCATACAAACTATCCATTGCCAAGTCACTAAAAACCCTTCCAGATAATTCCAGAAAATAACTTATTTTCTGGAATTATCTCCCTAAAAACAGGAGATTTTTCCACAAAATAATCATTTCACATCAAAGTCAATCACCACCCGAGCCGTTTTAGGCATAGATTGACACGTTAAAATATACCCTCGTTCCACCTCCTCATGGTCAAGGGCGTAATTTACTTCCATGTCAACGGCCCCCTCAGTAATTTTTGCTCGGCAGGTGCAACACACGCCGTTTTTGCACGCAAAAGGCAGGTCTGCACCCATGCGTAAAGCGGCATCTAACACTGCCTCGCCCTCGTGAATAGGCACATCAAACGAAATGCCGTCTAACTTGATTGTGGCAGTTGAGACTACTTTTTCTATTGCAACAACCGTATTATTATGATGCTTTTTATTTGTGCCAAACAACTCAAAATGGATGTTTTTTTTGTCGATATTATACGAATTTAATACTTCACGTACTTCATTTATCATGTCTTCTGGGCCGCAAAGAAAGTATTCAGACCCCCTCAGTATTTCTGGTACTTTTTCTGCAAAAGCGGTCATTTTTGACGCATTAATCCGACCGTGTAAGAGTTCAGCGTCCACACGCTCACGACTTAAAACATGGAAAACACGTAACTTTTGCATGTTTTTGTTCTTCAAACCTTCAATGTGTTCTCTGAAAATGACGGATGCAGCGTTTTTATTACCATATATGAGCGTGATGTCGCTTTGTGGTTCTTCTCGTAAAACAGATTTTAAAATAGACAAAATGGGTGTGATGCCTGAACCTGCGGCGATTAAAACGTAGTGCTTTTTATTGTTAGAATGAAGAAGAGTAGTAAACCGTCCATCGGGTGGGGCGACTTCTAAGGTGTCGCCTTTTTTGAGTTTTGCATGGGCATACGTTGAGAATTTTCCACCTTCTACTTTTTTTATTGCTATGCGTAATTCATTTTCAAACGGGGCAGAACAGATAGAGTAGGAGCGACGAATTTCTTCGCCTTCTATGTTGGTTTTTAGCGTCAAATATTGCCCTTGTTTGAAGGTGAAACTTTGGGTTAAATATTCGGGTACATCAAAAAGAATGGATACGCAATCCACCGTTTCTTTTCTGACTTCTTTTATTTTGAGTGTATGAAATATCATTTTTTCTTTCGTAAACCTTTGATAATCAATGCTTTAATATTTTTTTTCAAATCATCGGGCGAAACGCCACGTCCTTCGTGAAACCAAAACGGAATCCAACGCAAGGCGGAAAGAATGGTAAACATGACCACTTGTGGGTCAATGTTGCGCAACATTTTGGATTCGACCCCCTCAGTAATGATGTCTAAAAATTGCTTTTCGTAGCCTTTTCGGAGGGCTTTGAAAGTGGTTAAATCAGGTTCGGGTAGGTGCTTCCATTCGTAATTGGTGATGATGATGGCCGCCGCATCTTGTGTGCTTAACGATACGTGAAGGTCAATTACCGCTTCAATTTTTTTTGCTGCGGAAACATCCATACTATCAATTTTATCCAATTGAGACACGTATTCATGCGCAAAAGTGAAGCAAATCTCTTTCAAAATCTCCTCTTTTGACGCAATATGATTGTAAAGACTTGCGGCTTGGATGTCGAGTTTCTCGGCGAGGTTCCGCATGGTGGTAGCGGTATAGCCTCGCTCTTTGAAGAGTTTAGCGGCTTCTTCAAGGATGTATTCTCGGCGTGATTTTTTGATTTCTGCTATCATTTTATAGAGTCATGCGTCGTTAGTATTGCGTATTGCGATGCTACTGTTGCATATTTTTGATAGCTCAAAGATAAGGGAATTTTCAGTAAACTAACAAGCGTTAGTTTATTTTTTGAACGTAGAATTTCTCCTATTATTATTAAAAACCTTACAAAGGGGAATAAAAATTTGGATAAAAAAAAGATTTTTAGCTAACTTTGTAAGAAAGTAAAAATAAAATACAATGGTAAGTACGCACAATTCAGCCCATAATTTAGGCATTGATGATTTAATATCAGGCGTTTCCTCCTTGGAAACCACGGAAATCGAGCTTTTTATGCAAAAGCTCGGTCAGTTAATTGCACGAAGAAAAACGCCTTCTGCTTCCGAACAGGAGACTATATTGTTGACGGCTATCAACCAAGCAATACCTCAAAAATTGCAAATGCGTTATACAGAAATGGTTGAAAAATTAGAAAATGAAACGATGACCCCTGCTGAAAATAAAGCATTTTTAAAGTTAGTGGAAAAAATGGAAACGCAAAATGCTAAGAGATTGCAACATCTATTAGAATTATCGCAATTGCGAGAGGTATCTTTAGAAACAGTTATGAGCCAACTTCACCTTAATACGCCTAATGCTCACGCCTAAAATAAAAGAATTTATTTTTGAAAGGGCAGGGCATTTGTGCGAATACTGCCTTTCTCCCATGGCGTTCTCTTCACAACCTTATGTTGGAGAACATATTATTCCTACTGTTAAAAATGGAACAGATGATGTGGATAGTTTAGCTTCTGCATGTGGTGGTTGCAACGGGCATAAATACACAAAAACAGAAGCGTTAGATCCCGTTACACGCAAAAAAGTATCTTTATATCATCCGAGAAATATGATTTGGCAAGAGCATTTTATGTGGTCAGATGATTTTTTAAATATACTTGGCATTACTGATATTGGTCGTGCTACTGTTCAATCTCTTTATCTGAATAGGTCGGGTGTCGTCAATATTAGGCGAATTTTATTGCTTGATGGTAAGCATCCTGCACAAAAATAATGTTGCATTTACCCCCTCAGTATTTTTACCTATTTACTTCCCTTTTTTTCGATAATAAAACTCTACTTTCCCACATTTAGGGCAATAGTATAAATCAAAAGTTTGCATATCAACGAATAACTCACCAACGTCACCGAGAACAAAAGGGGCTGAATTTGAGCCTACATGAAATCGGTTTGTACCATTGTAAATCATCTTGGTATCGAAACAACGGAGGCATTTTAAGTCAGTTTCTGTACCTTCTTCGATGTTGTCAAAATTTGCAGAGGCTGTAATGGCTTTACTGCCGCCGTTCCAAATTTGGTAAACAGCAAAAGCAATCAGTATCAGTAGGGCAATGATGATTAAGATTATTGTAACTTCCATGAATTGTAAGGTTTAATTTGGAATCTATTTTCGTACAAAAGTAGTGTAAAGTTTATAAATTTTTGCGAAAATACTGAGGGGTCATCATCACCAGAAAAAGAGATTAAAATTTTCTGTCATTATTGAAAAAACATACTACATTCGCTTTTTTAAATCAATAAAAGTGACGGTAAATTATTGAACAATTATTGAACAATTATTTAAACATTTAGTATGGAAAATGGATTGACCTCATTAGAAGATAATGGGATAAGAAAAATGATTCACGATGACGAATGGTATTTTTCAGTCGTTGATGTTATTGCTGTTTTGACGGAAAACAATCATCCGTCACGCTATTGGCAAGACCTAAAAAGGAAGTCAAGCAAATTAGAAGGACAGCTTTACGATTTTATCGTAAAACTGAAATTGAAAGGTATTGATGGTAAATCATACCCTTCCGATTGTGCTAACACAGAAGGTATTTTACGCATAATCATGTCCGTGCCATCTCCAAAGGCTGAACCATTGAAGTTGTGGCTCGCCGAGCAAGGCAAACGCACCATTGATGAAACCGAAAATCCTGAACTTTTGACGCAACGACAAATGGAGATTTACAAAGCCAAAGGTTATCCCGATGAATGGATTAAACGCCGTATGGAATCCATTCAAACGAGAAATTTATTGACGGATGAATGGCAAAAAAGAGGTGTAGAAAAAGGGGTAGAATACAGCGTTTTGACGGCTATCATTGCGAAGGGAACTTTTGAAGTGACTCCGACTGAACACAGAGAAATTAAAGGTTTGACTAAGCCAAGCGAAAATTTACGTGACCACATGACTCCATTAGAGTTGATTTTTACGGCTTTAGGAGAAGAAATGACAAGACGAGCCGCTATTTCGGATGATGCGCAAGGTTTTAATGAAAATAAAGATGCTGCTGTTCAAGGTGGTTATACAGCGGGAGAGGCACGGAAAAGGGTAGAAGAAATTGAGGGTAAAAAAGTAGTATCGAATGAGAATTTTTTGAAAAAAGATAGTGACATTGGCAACAAGGAATTGCCTTCTTCAAAGTAAATATTTAAAATTTCAAACAAAAAAAACGGTTGAGCAATCCTAAGACAGCTCAACCGCAAAAACAAACGTAGATACTCAAAGTTCAATTCTAAAAAACAAGTAATTTTATTCAATAATCACCATCTTTTTCGTCGCCGAAAATTCAGGTGTTTCTAATCTGTAATAGAATACGCCCGCTGCACCAATATCGGATTTAGACACCGATATTTCGTTAAATCCTCCTTTGTACGAACCTTTTACCGTTTTTACAACTTTGCCTTCGAGGTTGTAAA
>JAYTMW010000033.1:0-2335 GCA_043728105.1 Saprospiraceae bacterium
AATATTTTATCCAAGAATCGTGAAAAAGACCGTATCTTGCAGCGTACATCGTCGGGCATTCATCGGGATGATTTGACATTTACGATGAGTGATAAATCGTTAAAAAAGTTTGGTTCGCAGGGACAATTAAAGTCGTTTGTGCTGAGTTTGAAGCTCGCACAACATGAAATACTGAGGGGCCCCCTCTCCGACGAAAATCAAGATTTACCTATACTTTTATTGGATGATATTTTTGATAAATTAGATGAAACCCGCATCGAAAATCTGTTGCAACTCATTGTAAATCAATCGTTTGGACAAATTTTTATTTCAGATACGAATGCGGGGCGGGTGCAAGAAGTGGTGACAAAACTGAATGCTGATTATAAGATTTTTATAGTCGAATACGGTTCAATCAATGATGTGACATGAACCTTCTTGTAGCGGCGGATTTATCCGCCCACGGGGATAAATCATTGATAATCAATAAGTTATATTCGTCGGCGGATAAATCCGCCGCTACAACAATTTAACAATAAAACAATTTAGCAATTTAATAAAATGAAGAAAACTAACGACCAACCTATCGGCGATGTTTTGCAGCAAATGGTTCATGTATTTCGTTTGAAACCCAATTTATATAAAACGAAAATAGAGAATCTTTGGCTTGAAAAAATGGGTAGTTCCATAGCGGGGTACACACGTGAAATACGTATGGCGAACAACATTTTATACGTCTCAATTGAGTCGTCGGCGTTGCGTTCCGAATTGCATTTTGGACGTGAAAAAATCAAAGAATTGTTCAATAAAGAATTGGGTGAAGACTACATTAAAGAGGTCGTTATCAACTGAGTTAGATATATTTAAATAATCACACCTTGTTTTCGATAATCTCTAAAAGGTATTTTTAAAATAGTTAAATTTAGTATTTATTTTTTTATTAATACATAAAACGCTGATAGTAAGCCTTATAAAACGAACATTCTCCATTCGTCGTGTCATTTGCCCGTCACAAAATCCTACAAAATTTTTTTATTCAAATTAAGTAGTGTAAATTTGCACACTATTTTAGCATTACTATGATAAGATACAATGAAACACAAAAATTTGCTACTTTTTTAATTTCTTAAAAACTTCTTCAAGAGGACATCAACATGAAATCTGAGTTAGACTTAGTAAAAGGTTCAGAACAAACATTTGACGCATTATTAGACGAGATAAACAAGCAGAAACGCCTTATCACGCAGCTTCAAGGGGACAGTCGGGCAATGAAAACAAACGAAATTCGTTTGAACAGAGCCTCCGAGGCCGTCAAAACAGAAAATCTACAGTTAACAGACGAAGTTGCAAAATTGTCGCAACAAATCCGTGAACTGGAAATCCAATTGACTATTCCTACAAATGAACGTACTTTCGTCGCTAACCGTGTAATTGATCCATTCCCAAAATTGAAATGGCATCAAAGCTTCAATTGGGCCTATATTTTAGTTCCTGTTTTGGCACTTGCGGGCATCGCTTTCGGTAAATGGTGGGGTGGACAAAGTGCCGCAACAGCAAATCCAACTGCAGTTACAGCTTCAATAGTCGGCAGTGTTGAAAAGGCACAAACGCCTATGATGGCAGCAGCTCCTGTCAACGCCAATCCGTTGGTACTTGAAGAAGGCTATTTGGTGGTTGACAATCCATTGGACAAAGAAGAGCCTGTTCGCTTGCGTGACGGTTTTGATAATAAAGCTCGTGAAGTGGCTTTCGTTGACCCGGGTGTGAAGTTCAAAATTCGCAATCAGAGCCCTGCGAAGATGCAACGTACTGTTTTATTGAATGGTAAATCAACTCGTATTGAAGATTATTTCTACAAAATCAGTGATAAAGACCAATGGATTTTTGGTTTCTTCACCAACCGTAGAACTTACACAATGCCTGTTACAGCGGCTACGCCTGCGGCAACATCTGCACCCATAGCAACACCACAAGCTGTTACCACGCCACAACAATAAATCCTAAATAATTGAGTATTAATGTTTTATAAAAAATAAAAAAAGCCTTACATGTTATGTGTAAGGCTTTTTTTATGTGATTTTTATGCAAAATACTGAGGGGACCCTTTCATAAAAAAAGGATGCAAATGAATAAAAAGTAAAACTATTTTTCTATTTTTGTTTCAAGAAAAAACGACTCTACAAACAAGAAACAACTATGGGAAAATACGACGCAATCATCAAAGAGAGCTTATCAAATCTTATTCTGCCACTCGCCAAAATCATGGGTATTGAGTTATCAAATACGGAAATGCTTAAAGATAAATTGCAATATACCGTAGAACGTGAGGTGGATTATTTGTTCAAAACGACGAACA
>JAYTMW010000034.1:0-1666 GCA_043728105.1 Saprospiraceae bacterium
AAAATACGGTCTGAATTTACATGTTTTAAAACAGTTTTATAGACGATGTATTTTCCAACAGCCTCGTGAAGTGCCGTAATAAAAGACGCTCTGCCAAACGTTTTAACCTCAACAGCTATCTTTTCGCCATTTCTTTCAGCACCAATCAGTTTTTCAGCACCAATATCAATTTGAATAGGGATTTTCCCAACCTTGATGTAAAGCGGGTCATCAGTAATGCTCCACCCATCTTTTTGTAGTGCTGACTTTACTTCTTCATGAAATTTATCTCTTGCCATTCTTTTTTGAAAGCAAATATAACTGTTTTACAAAAAAGAAACTAAAAAGACTCATTCAGAAGTATAGTATCCTTGAAATTTCTCAAAAACCGAATCTCAATTCCCCGAAGTAGGCAACGCTGCTGGCTCTTGAAAAAACAACTCTCGCAACGCATCCGTCACACCTAACTCATTCTGTATCAACCACTTAGAGCTAAAAAAGACTAAGCCTTTCACCTCTGGCATACTGCGGGCTAAGGTCAATTGGCGAGGTATCTCATTGGCATCGCTCCACGCAGGATATTTTTCTTGATGATTCACTTTATAGATGGCGTGGGAAATGTAAAGCGTTGTACCGTTGCTGTTTTTGCGCCACCAATCGAGTGCCGTGGTGTAATCCACTTGCGGATGCCCGATGTGGAAATAAATCTCAGGAGCAACGTAATCGAGCCAGCCATTGCGCATCCAACCCAACACATTGGCGTAGAGGTCTTCGTAGCACCGTTGATAGGCTTTGGTGTTCGACCCCTCAGTATCATCGGCTTTGTTGCGCCACACGGCAAACGGACTCACGCCCAATTGCACCATCGGCTTGGTGCGGCGAATCATGTTTTTGACATTAGAAACCAAGGAATCGGTGTTGGCACGTCGCCAATCGTCTATGTTTTCAAAGTTTTGACCGTATTGGGCGTAGGTTTCTTCATCGGGCAACTCCTCGCCCGCAATGCGATAGGGATAAAAATAATCGTCGAAATGAATGGCATCAACATCGTATTTTCTGACGACTTCTTCCATCACTTTTGTCAAATATTGCCACACTTCGGGCTTGCCTGGATTCATCAAATACTCTCGTCCGTAGCGCATCATCCAATCTCGGTGGGCTTTGAAGGGGTGTTTGGCATCTAAATTTGTGGTATCTCCGTCAATAATAACGCGATACGGATTGACCCAAGCGTGAAATTCAATACCTTCGGCGTGTGACGTTTCAATCATGTATTGCAACAAATCAAAATTGCCGTTTAAGGCTCTACCCGATTTGCCCGTTAAATATTTTGAATAAGGCGCATATTTTGAGGGATAAATAGCGTCACCAGTCGGGCGTATTTGCACGATGACGGCGTTCAGATTTAAGGATTTATAAAACGCCAAAAGACTCAACCATTCTCGCTTCAACAAGGCGGGGTCAGTGGTGGGCTTAGAAGGAAAATCGACATTTTGAACTGTGGAGACCCATACACCTCTTAGCTCTTGCAAAGATTTTCCTTTTTTAGAAAAAGGCTTTTTAAGGCTCAAATACTGAGGGGGTGATACAGGGTTAATATCTTCAGTGAGGTCATGTGAAGATTTTTTTATGGGTGGCGTTTTCTTTTGGGAAGGGATTGGCTGGGCACTTACATTAAACAATAAAA
>JAYTMW010000035.1:0-3703 GCA_043728105.1 Saprospiraceae bacterium
ACCAACAATTGCCCTAATGGGTCGCTGTCCATTCTGTTTTCTTGTTTATATTCGTGCAGACAGAAATAAGGCTGCTTGGGTTTTTGCTTTCCTTTAGAAATGAGCCACTCGATACGTCCGTTTGCCTCCACGCCCAAATCTTCAAACTTTGCGGAAAGGTTGCGTTGCGTGAATATTTTATATTGAGAATTACTGTAATGTACTAAGGCAATTAGAGGACTGATAAAGCACATTTTTAGTTCATCTTCGTTCCAAGAGTTGGCATATTCAATCAAATCTTTACGAATTTCATCCAAAAGCACTGTACGCACATGGTCTGGTTCGTGCGAGGCAGCCAACCATTGCTCGAATAAATCAAACTGATTCACCTTTACCAGACTGAATGTATCTTCTACTTCTTCGTAAGTCCAAGTCTCAAAATTTTTCTTTATCATTACAGTAATTTTTTTACAAATCTACGAAAAAATGAAGACTTTTAAAAAAAATGTACGCATGCTTTTAGTTTGAGAAAACGCAGCACCCCCTCAGTATTTTTTGTTTTCTCTACTTCTAAAAAGATTGGTAAAACGTTTCCAGAGGTTGGGTCTGCGATGAGTAACCACAATGTCTCCTAACAAACCTTGACTTTCCTTGAGTGTCACAACTAAATTTTTGGTTGTGACTAATTTTGATAGACTTAGCTCCTGAGTTTCATAGCCTATAAACGTAAAGACTAAAACACCATCTTTCAAAGCCTCTTTTGGAATGGTAAAAGAAAAATCACCCTCTATGCCTGAAACTCTACTCATTGCCGTTCCTTTTAACAAAACATGTACCTCCGCAAGTGGCTCTTTCGGATTTTCGGCAGCAAAAATATTACCGTTTATTGTTATTTTATCATTTGAAATAGAATCTTTGGAAACGGGTTTATTTACCTCTTTTTTTTGTGTATAAAAAGAAGATATTTTAAACGGCAAAACAGCCTCGTTTTTCACCGAATTCGCAAACCCCAAACTCGACAAAAAAAGCAACGAAGCCGCTATATTAAAACGTTTTTGAAAGCGTTTATCGTTGATAATCAACATTCTATCCAATTGTCGCTTGTGAAAACGCCCGCAAATCTTGCCGTTGTTTTTGTTGAAATAATCTAAAACGGCGGCATCGGATAGAGCCGTAAAATCCACGACGCATTTTTGACAGGCATCGCAAAAACGCCCTTTTTCTTGTGGAGTCATGTTGTTCCAATTTTCGGAACAAGGGTTTGGGATTGATACTGTTAACGCCTTTGTAGTCATATTCTATTTTGATTTTTTGTAACCATTTAGCTTGCAAGTCAAAACATGCGCCATTGTTACGTTTTATTGAATAAAAAACAGATTTTTAACTACAAAGGGTTGTGTTTGGAAAACGTGAGAAAAAAGAAAGAATTTTTTACCCCCTCAGTATTTCCACTTAAAAAAGGTTGTTTAACGAAAACATTTCCCTCCTTTCTACATTTTATCTTAGGTTGTCTTATTTTTGAGGAAAATTATTGGTTTTTTGTAAAAATTAAATAAAAATACAAATCTATGAGATGTCTTCTTGCGGGATTAATGTTAGCAATTCCCTTTTTTCTATTGTCTCAAAAAACAATTCCTTTAACTGATTTGTCCGCATGGCAAACCATGACGGAAAAAAATTGGTTAATCATTGGTGATGCCAACATGGCGGTTGATAAATTAAACGCTATCACGACTTCGGTTGGAACAGGCGTTGTAATCAACCAACCCGATGCCACAAACAAAGCCAATTTGGTTTCCAAAGCCGAGTATGGCGATGTGGATGTGTCCTTCGATTTTATGATGGCCAAAGAGTCCAATTCTGGTTTTTACCTCATGGGGCGTTACGAAGTGCAGCTTTTGGATAGTTGGGGCGTGAAAAATCCTAAATATTCAGATTGTGGCGGCATCTACAAACGCCGCCGTTTTGAAGGTGAAAAAGAGATTTTGTGGGAAGGTCATGCCCCTCGTACCAATGCGTGCCTTGCGCCAGGTTTGTGGCAACGTATGGAGATTTCTTTTCAAGCACCACGGTTCGATGCGGCGGGTAAAAAAACGGTCAATGCGAAGATTTTAAAGGTCGTGATGAACGGTATTTTGCTCCACGAAAACGTAGAATTAACGGGCCCAACGGGCGGTCCTATTTCAGAAAATGAAGCCGCCACGGGGCCTTTTATGATTCAAGGAGATCACGGAACGGTGGCTTTCAAAAACATGGTAACAAAAACTTTTGAAGGTAAACCATTGGAAATCAATGCTTTACAGTATAAGGTTTTTTATGGTAAGTTTAAAGACACGACCGAATTTCAAAATAAAGCTCCAAATACTGAGGGGCCCCTCGATAAACTCAATTGGACGGTGAGCAAAGAAGCAAACGACTTTGCGCTCATGTATAAAGGTGCGCTCAAAGCACCCACGGCGGGCAAGTACAAATTGGTTTTTCAGATAGGCGGCAAGTCAATTATCAAGGTAAACGGTGCAACTGTTTTGCCCGATGGTTGGACACACCCGAACACAAAACGAACCATTGAGGTACAGTTAAATGAAGGCAATAATCCTTTGGATATTACGATTTATAAGACCGATGGATGGGTGCCAGGTTGCTTAGGTTTGATGGTCGAGAGTGCCAATTTGCGCCCTACGGCTCTGCATAATTTCACGTCCACGCTCGGTGGTGCGCCCGCCGACCCGATTTATTTGGATGCCAAAGAACCCCAAGTTTTTCGCTCTTTCATGGATTTTTCTAAGGGAAAATTCAAAAAACGCATCGTAAAAGCGGTGAGCGTGGGCAGTCCCGAACAGGTGCATTACACGTATGACATGGAAAACGGCGCATTGATTCAGCTTTGGAAAGGGGATTTTTTGAACACTTCGCCCATGTGGGACAATCGGGGCGATGGTTCGTCTCGTCCACGGGGCGCAACCTTGCTTTTGGGTGATGCACCGCTTTTGACTTCTACGGAAAATAAAGGCGTTGATACGCTTCCACCCACGGCTCAATACCGTACTTTGGGCTACGATGTGGATGAAAACAACACCCCAACTTTCCGTTACCAAATCTACGGTGCAGAGGTTGAAGACATGATTAGAGTGACCGATAATAAATATTTGACCCGTTCAATTTCCGTTAAAAATGCCACGGGCGAAATGCTTTGCCGTTTGGCGGTGGGTAAGGATATAACGAAGGTTACGGAGGAAATTTATGTGGTTGATGGCAAAGGTTATTTCATCAAATTGCCTTCAAACGCAAAGCCGACGATTGAAAAAACGGGCGATAATACAACTCTTTTTGTTTCCATAAAAGATAAAATTCAGTATTCTGTTTTGTGGTAATGTAGCGGCGAATTTATTCGCCGATGGCCCCTCAGTATTTTGTAAAAAAATAGATAAGTAGTTGAACCGCCTTACGTCTTTTGTGAATAACAGCGTTTATTTTCATTTTACTACTTAAAGTATTGATAATCAATAATTTAACAATAAAAAAATAACAATAAAACAATACAAAAGATGATAAAATCTTTTTCAATCATACTAAAAGCAATGGTAGCGTGTAGTGTTTTCACTATCGCAGTGAGCTTTATAAACGTACCAAAGTCCACTCTAAATAACGTGAGTGACGAACCAACCGAAGATGATTATTTCAAAATCATCCGCATACCCACGCCCGAAGGTATCGTGGCGGAAGT
>JAYTMW010000036.1:0-3081 GCA_043728105.1 Saprospiraceae bacterium
ATTGCGCAAAAGATACCCCCTCAGTATAAAGTCGGTTTTGCGCACATTTTAAGCGAAAATACAAGGAATCGAGGTATTTTTAACGTGGAATATACGCAAAAAAGTGGTTTGCATCTTGTTGTATTGGATGGTCAAAAAGGAGTCAATCAATACCGTGATATGTTCAGTGATGTTGATATTGTGTTGGTGAATGGCAATCATTTTTCGATAGATAATAGGATTGATATTTCATTGAGTTTAGACGAAATTTTAGCCAAAATACTGAGAGGCCTCGCTTTGCCAAAAATCAAAGGCGTGGTGCTCGCAGGGGGTCGTTCAACTCGCATGGGTAGCGATAAAGGCAAGCTCAACTATCACGGCAAACCGCAACGAGAATATGTGGCAGACATGCTCGAAAGCATGGGCATCGAAGCTTTTATTTCGTGTAGAACTGAACAGATAGAAGACATGGACGGTTACAAAACCATAACCGATTCATTCGTAGAAATGGGCCCCGCTGGTGCTATTATGTCTGCTTTTTTGTTTGACCCAAACGCTGCATGGATCGCCTTGGCATGTGATTTACCGCTTTTGACTGAGGGGGTTGTTCAGTATCTAATTGAGAACAGAAATCCTGCATCCATTGCAACAGCTTATAGAAGTCCAGAAAATGAGCATGGTTTTCCAGAACCTTTGATTGCGTTGTGGGAGCCGAAATCATTTCCAGAATTGTTACGGTTTTTGAGTCAAGGTATCATGTGTCCTCGCAAGGTTTTGATAAATTCGGATACGCATTTGATAGATGCCTTAGTACCAGAAGCTTTGATGAACGCAAATACTGTGGAAGATAAAACGAAAGCGTTTTCTTTACTTAGTGACAAGTAAAATAAATTGAGTGAGATAGGAACAAAAATAATTATCCACTCCTAATAGCTTGATAATCAATGACTTATACTAATTGTTAAAATAAATATCTTTGTTTGAGTTTTTTAATGGAAAATTCTAAAAATAGCATTTAATTTTGTATTAATTATATGTTTTTTAAGTTAGAACGGGCTTCCCTTAACCACCATAAATCATACATTCAATTTTTTGAAAACGCCGATTTAACCAAAAAATTGCCCCACCAATCACCGTTACATTTCTGTTATTCATCGTCCAAATTATATATTGTACTAATTATATTCTAAAAATAAAACAAACAGATATGTCAAATAATTACTTTTCTAAACTGCTTTTGTCGGTAGTTACATTGATTTCTCTCAACACTTCTTTTGCACAAATCAATCTCGCAACTTGGAACTTTGAAGATTCCCCAATTGCATCTACCAAAGCGTTAAACATCAACGCATCGAGTGTCACATTGGGTTCTGGCGTGTCCCCTGATTCACCGCCTTACGCTACGGGCGTAACTGGAAAAGCTATCGTAGCTACTTCATTTAGTGTTTCTACTGTTTTAATTTTGAATGAGTATTTTGAATTTACAATTACACCCAATACTAATTTTTCTCAAACGTTAAATTCTATTACATTCGCTTCTTATAGAACGAGTACAGCACCTCCCAATTGGGTTTTACGCTCTAATTTAGATGGATACACAAGTAATTTAAGTTCTGGTTCGAGCACCACAGCGTCGGCTTTTACCAATCAAACGGCTAATTTAACCACACTCAATAACATTGGCTCGGTTACTTTTCGACTATATGGTTACGGTGCTACAAGTGCCGCTGGCAATTGGCGGGTTGACGACTTAAAAATAAACGGTTCTGTCAGCACTACCTTACCCAATATTACCGTCTCAAAAACAAGTATGAGTTTTGGCACTTTGGGGCAAGGTAGTTTAAGCACGCCTTTGGTTTATGATGTCATTGGTAGTAATTTAATCGATAATATTTCTGTCAATGCTTCAACTGGTTACTCAATATGCGCAACCCCAAATGGTGTTTTCACGGCTTCATTGAGCCTAATTCCCATCGGTGGCAGCATCAATGTGCCAATTTATGTAAAAGAATCTACCGATAATTTAGGTGCAATAAGTGGCACGATAACAAACAGCAGTGCAAACACTACGCTCCAAACGGTCAATGTTTATGGAAATATTAATGCAACTTTGACAAGTTTTTCTCCGATAGCAACTGCCCGAGCCGCCGCCAACGGTACAGTCGTGACGATTCAAGGTTATGTCACAGTTTCGAGTCAATTTGGCGGTAATCAGATATTTATTCAAGATGGAACAGGCGGTATTTCTGTTTTCAATGGTACAGATAATTTTGTGGATGTTTATGGGCTACAGATTGGTGATTTTGTTCAAATATCAGGTTCACGAGGTTCTTTTAATAGTCTTGCACAAATAAATGTGCCTATGACTATTCAAAGAAATGCTATGCTCCCTTCAATACAAACGCCCGTGACGATTCTCTCAAATCAAATGTCCGCTTACGAAGGGCAATTGGTTAGAATCCTCGATTTGCCGAATCCAGCCGGCACTACAACCTTTGCAGGTAACACCAATTATACCTTTAATACCACTCAAGTTAGAATAACTGGCACTGTAAATGCGCCTTTTTCTAACAATCTTGTTGGCACAACTATAAGTACAGGAACGAGTAATATTACAGGAATTGCGGGTCGTTTCAACACAACTTTTCAATTGTCACCCCGCTTTGTAGCGGACATTGTCAATGTCAATTCAAACCCTTTTTATGGTCTTGATTTGACTTTCGCCACCAACAATACATTGGATGTTGGTTGTTGGAATATGGAATGGTTTGGGCATCCAACTTTAGGCCCCGCTGATAATAATTTACAACAAACCAATGTAACCACTGTGCTAAACACCTTAAAATTAGACGTTCTAAACGCTAATGAAGTCTCAGACGAAACTCGGTTAGGTCAAGCTGTTGCCGCAATGGGTAGTAATTTTACTTATACTTGCAGTCAAGAAGTATCGAACGGAACGACTATAACAGATCCTAATTCTCAAAGAGTTTGTTTCATTTACAACACAAACATCGTTAAAAACGTTACGACCACAGCTCTTTTGCTTGATGTGAAAGCCAATCCTGCCAATTTTTTCCCAAATGCGACTTTAGGTTACCCAGC
>JAYTMW010000037.1:0-2314 GCA_043728105.1 Saprospiraceae bacterium
GGCAAGTATCAATTACTGATTTAGCTAAACAATTACAGCTTAAAAACTATCATGCTTAAAAGACGAAAGTTCTCAGTTTTCGAACGTGATTTTATTGAACTTCGAGCGCAAGGTTGTTGCGAATATTGTAAAATATTGCATGATTTTTCACCCGATACTTTCGAGATAGAACACATCATATCCCTTTTTGAAGGTGGCACAAATGAACTAATTAACCTCGCATTTTCATGTGGTGGCTGCAACAATCATAAAGGTCAAAAGATAATGGCTATTGACCCAGAGAGTGGTATGAAAATTCCTTTATTTAACCCCAGAACGGATAAATGGAAAGACCATTTTCAGTGGCAAGAAGATTTTTCAATCGTTGAAGGCATTACGCCAACGGGTAGGGCAACTGTTGAATTATTAAAACTCAACCGTAAAGGTGTTGTCAATCTGAGAAAGGCTTTGTTTGTTTATGGCGTTCATCCCGTTGCGTAAATTTTAATGAGAGGCCCCTCAGTATTTACCGTCTAAAAACACAAAAATCTCCAAAATAATCCGCATTTTTAGGAAAAATTGAATCATGGTAAAAACCACTTTTTTCCTATCAATCATTGCCTTGTTTTGCCTCACATCGTGCAAAAATAACAATGAAACGACCATTACAACTGCGCCACAATCCAAAGAAATGACGGACGAAGTGCAATCAGGTGGTGTGAAAATGATACCCATTGAAACACCCGTGGGTAAGTTCAAAGTTTGGACAAAAAAATTTGGCGATAATCCACGCATTAAGATTTTACTCTTGCACGGCGGCCCCGCTATGACGCACGAATACATGGAGTGTTTTGAAAGTTTTTTTCCAAAAGAAGGCTTTGAAATGTATGAATATGACCAATTGGGTTCGTATTATTCCGACCAACCCAACAACGATGATATGTGGAAAACGGAGCGTTTTGTGGAAGAAGTAGAGCAAGTACGCAAGGCTTTGGGCATGAATAAAGACAATTTTTACTTGCTCGGCAATTCGTGGGGCGGCATTTTAGCGATGGAATATGCCTTAAAATATCAAGATAATATGAAAGCGATTATCATTTCAAACATGATGGCGAGCATTCCAGATTATGAAAAATACAACATGGTTTTGCGTGGGCAAATGCGTAAAACCCTCGTAGATTCCTTAGAAAATTACGAAAAAAAAGGCGATTTAAAAAACCCTACTTATGTTGATTTGGTGACAAAAGAATATTACAACCTACACATTTGTCGCTTACCCGAATGGCCAGACCCAATCAATCGAGCTTTCAAGCACTTAAACGAGCATGTATATGTGTTGATGCAAGGCCCCAGCGAGTTCAAAGTAGGCGGACGTTTGTTGACATGGGATGTAAAAGCTAACTTAAAAAACATCAAAATCCCAACCCTATCCATTGGTGCGCAATACGATACGATGGATCCAAAAGCCATGGAAGGCATCAGCAAAGCCGTCTTAAAAGGACGTTTTTTATATTGCCCCAACGGCAGTCATTTGTGTTTTTGGGATGATCAAAAGGTGTATTTCAAGGGTGTGAATCAGTTTATTAAAGATGTGGATGGTGGTAAAATGTAACCCCCTCAGTATTTTCAATGATTAAGCATAATCCATAATTTAACCAATAGGTTTTTATGGCTTGATACTCTACTTAACATAATCACCATTAGAATTTGAAAAAAAGTTGAATTGTATCTCTTTTTTTTACCCCAAATAACCTGTTTTCTATCTGTCTTGTATTTGTCTTGGTGCATTTTACAGTATGGTAGTTTATTTTAATGGATACTTGTAGTACAATAATTGAAATACTACGATTCTTCCAAATTTAATTTCTTAACTATATAACCAATCAAGAATGAAAAGAACTTTTACCTCAATTGTGCTTTCGATGGCACTTTTCACAGCTGTGAATATTTCTGCACAAGCACCAATTTTCACCGATGCTTACGCAACGGACGTAACTTTCGCCACTTTCGGCGATGCTATCAATGCTGTTACGATTGACAATACGGTTAACCAATCGGGTACATCGTCTATTAAAATTGTGGTACCCGCTACGGGTTACACGGGTGGTGCTTTCGTGGCAGCCATGCCACAAAATCTTTCCACTTACAATGCTGTTTCTTTTTGGATTAAAGGGAGTGCAGCTAAGAAATTGAATACTGCGGGTTTGGGTAACAATGCAGCAACAACCGTTTATCAAACGGAATTAGCGGAAATTCCTGTTACCACCACTTGGACAAAATTTATCATCCCAATTCCTGTTCCTTCAAAATTAACGGCTGAAACGGGATTGTTCCA
>JAYTMW010000038.1:0-1592 GCA_043728105.1 Saprospiraceae bacterium
CCTTCACATCCGCTTGCAGAAATTTTGAAAAACTGTGATTTTATATCCGTGCATACCCCCTCAGTCGGAAAGCCACTTATTGGCAAAGAGGAGATGGCAGCCATGAAACAGGGTGCCTTCATCATCAATTGCGCTCGTGGTGGCGTGATTGACGAAGATGCACTTTTGGAAGCACTTGAAAGTGGTCAAATCGGTGGTGCGGGTTTAGATACTTTCATCGGTGAGCCAAGCCCACGTGCTGAGTTGTTGAATCATCCAAACATCAGCGTTTCGCCACACATCGGCGCAGCCACGAAGGAAGCACAAGCTAAAATTGGTTTGGAATTGGCAGACAAAATTATCGCCGTTTTTGGTCGTTAAAATAAAGCAATTCACGATAATTATGAGAGGCTACCTGTTTAATGGGTAGCCTCTTTTTTTGGAAAAAATTAAAATTTGAACTGAATAGGCCCCTCAGTCCCGAAAGGGTTCGGGATGTCACTGTACTCCATATTTTTGGCATTTTCAGGTTATTTCCAATAAAAACCTTTGATTTTAGCTTAAAAACAACATATCCTGCAAGTTTTTTGAAAGCTATAACCTCGCAGCTATTTCTATGATTATCTTTGAGCTTGCATACTATCAAGTACCTTTTAGGCTATTCTATTCATTCTTATAAATTCTATTCATTCTGATACAGAAAGTATATTTCATCAGTGGTTTGGGCGCAGACGAGCGACTTTTTCAGTACCTCAATTTAGACGGCATAGAACCCGTTTTCATTCCGTGGATTGAACCGTATTTTGATGAGAAAATAGACAATTATGCCCAAAGAATGAGTACCTTTATCACGACTTCTAATCCAATAATTGTCGGTGTTTCATTTGGTGGTATGATGACAGTAGAAATAGCGAAACTCGTTGATTATCAACGCATTATCTTGATTTCGTCCGCAAAAAATAGGCTTGATTTGCCGTGGCATTATCGTTTATCAGGTCGCTTGAATTTACATAAAATAATGCCCATTCACTTTTTTAAAAACATCAAATTTCTACGCTATTTTGCCTTCAATGTTGAGAAAGATTTTGAAAAAAAACTCTTGGATGATATGGCAGATATAACGAGTTTGGATTTTCAAAATTGGGCGATAAATGTCATTTCAAAATGGCAATTTGGCAAAATTTTGCCCCGCCTTACGCACATACACGGCACGGCGGATAAAGTTTTACCCAACTATCAATCAGCCAATATTTTGATTGAACAGGGTGGGCATTTTATGGTGGTGAATAAAGCTGAAAGGGTCAGTTTTGAATTAAAAAAGTTGATTTTTGGTGAAAATACTGAGGGGGTGTCAATTAAAAATTAAAAATTAGAGAACTATATAACTCATTCAAAATCAAATACTTAAATCAAAAATTACAATAAAACATGACAGACATCATCCAATTATTACCCGATAGCATCGCCAACCAAATAGCGGCGGGAGAGGTCATTCAACGACCTGCATCAGCCGTAAAAGAGCTTTTGGAAAACGCCGTGGATGCAGGGGCGGGTAATATAAAATTGATTTTGAAAGATGCGGGCAAGACCTTGATTCAGGTCATTGACGATGG
>JAYTMW010000039.1:0-6903 GCA_043728105.1 Saprospiraceae bacterium
ACCACACTCGCTCGTTTTTTATTTTGATAATTGGTGTTCAACATTTTCACCAAAGCATCCAAATCCGTAAAAGTTTCAGGCACCAAAACGGCTTCTGCCCCTGTGGCAATGGCTGCCCGCAAGGCAATGAAACCCGCATCACGACCCATCACTTCCACGAAGAAAAGACGACCGTGGGCGTTGGCTGTGTCCTTGATGTTGTCAATGGCATTCATGGCAGTATTGACGGCGGTATCGTAGCCGATGGTGTAGTCCGAACCGTATAAATCGTTGTCAATGGTGCCTGGTGTACCCACTATTTTGATGTCGGGATATTCCTCCATAAAAATCTTTGCGCCCGTGAAAGTGCCGTTGCCACCACACGCCACGATGCCGTCGATATTGAATTTTTTAAGATTTTGATACGCTAATTTGCGACCCTCCACGGTCATAAAACGAGCTGAACGAGCCGTTCCGAGAATGGTGCCACCTGTTTGAATGATGTTTGAAACGTCTCGTGCTTCCATGTCGTACATGTCGCCGTCAATCATGCCTTCATAGCCATTGCGGATGCCTACTGCGCCCAATCCATAGTGTAAAGCGGTGCGCACCACGGCTCTGACGTTGGCATTCATGCCTGGCGCATCGCCGCCTGATGTGAAAATGGCTATCTTTTTCATAGTATTTTATATTTATAATTGTTTGATTCCCCATTGTTTATGAGGTGAATCTCGTACATCGTACATCAAGCATCGTACATTGAGAGGCCCCTTAGTATTTTGAGCAAATTTGAGGTTTTAGTTTGAAAAACTTAGTTTTTTTTGTAAATAAAAAAATAGAATATTCCTTTGAACTTATGAGGCTCTCGATTTAAGGCCTTTTGAAAGTAATCTGTAAAAGTAACGTTTTAGTGGCACTTTTTCTTGATTCAAAAAAGCAACAATTTGTTGATAGTAAGCCATTTTTACGACACGTAAGTCCTTGTTTTTTCAATAGTTTATACATTTAATTGAAAAATATGCGAAAAATAAATGACTTAAATTTGACAATATAAAACACATGCCCATACCTTTGAGACATTGAAACCAAAGAATTTACTTTCTACATCACACAAAATATTAGTAGCAATGACGTTTTTATGCAACTTTTTCTTGTCTAAATCTGTACGACCAATCTGTACGACCAATCTGTACGACCAATCTGTACGACCAATCTGTACGACCAATCTGTACGACCAATCTGTACGACCAATCTGTACGCATTAAATTATTTTATAATAAAATTTTATTTTTTCTTTTCTCCTCGTGATGTGCGTGATGCCTTTGCGTGGGGCTTTTTGCGTTCAATTCGGCTTGTGTGGCTGTTTTGAAACATACTGGCTTGTGTCTGCAGACAATTTTTATAAACAATTTTATTTTTTAACATTTCTTTAAATTTTTAAATCCTATGAAAAAATTACTTTTAGGTTTGATTTTGGTATTGTCTTTTTATGACAATTTGAGTGCGCAGTTTTCAACAAGTTGGTGGTATGATAGTGGTGGTTGGAACTTTAATAATCCTTCCTCAACAGACTATTCAAGCAATTTACATCGTCAAGGTTCTATCGTTTTTGCGGGAGCAAATCCTTGGTCTAACTTAGGCTTGAATATTCAGAATCAAGGTATCAAATTTTTCTCTGCGGATCATGGCAATCATTATGTTTGGAACACAGCAAATTATGGGCTAACACTTGCCGACTTTAACAGCACCAATATATCGTTGTCTAATACTTATAATTGGAACAATAACGCTACAATGCTAAGTGGTTTTGGTGGTGTTGCTATTACAACGATGAACGGAGCAATGTTCATGCATCAAAATGGTATTGTATCATTGGGGTTGAACACAAATTGGCAATATGGGGCTAAAAGAAGGGAATTATCTTTGAAAACTGCAGATTTCGTCAATAATAGCATAACGGGTTACACGTTATATGTGAAAGGCGGTATCGTAACTGAAAAGTTAAAAGTGGCTCTAATGGACAACTGGCCCGATTACGTCTTCAAAAAAGACTACGCCTTGACACCCCTCAGTATGGTAGAGACCCACATCAAGGAAAAAGGCTATTTGCACAAAAGTAAGTCGGCGGAGCAAATGGAAAAAGATGGGATAGAAGTGGCTGAAACTGCCAAAGCCCAACAAGAAAAAATCGAGGAACTTTTCCTCCATTTGATTGATATGGATAAACGCTTGAAGGCTATGGAAGCGGAAAACGCTCAGTTGAAAGCGGATTTGGATAACTTAAAAAAATAACTCAACGATGAAAAATTTCAATGCTTCTATCATTTTGCTCATTGCAGCTCTTTCTATTTTGAATAGTTCATGTAAAATGAAGTGTCAAGACCCTTCTAACATGGATTGTGAAAATTATGACCCTTGTTATAGTATCAAGCCTGTGTCTGCCAGTTTCAAAATACTTGAAACAGTAGCGGGTTACGCTCCTTATTGGCAAAACTACGACACAGACACCTTGGCAAGTAGTTATGCCAGTTTCGTTGCCGATACCGAAGGGGCAGAATACAAGTGGGAGATTGGCGCAAAAACTTATACAGATAAAAGTTTTTCGCAAAGTTTTTTGGGCGTAGCTCGTGGGACTGTTATTCCCATTACACTGATTGTGAAAAAACAACCCAATAAAAGCTGCAACCCAAATGATGATGGAATTGATACGGTTACTCGTAAATTGGTTATCGGTGGAAGTATATTATTTTCATTCTATGAAACTAAAAGGTATCATGGCAGCTTTACGGATAGCCCAAAGGATACTTTCACAATGTCTTTTTATAGAGATACAACTACTTGGACCAGTTATGACGTTATAGAACCATTGTTAAAAGGTACCCGTTTTTTTGAATCAAGTAGAACAACCTATGGTTATCGGCAAATTGACTTTAGTTCTGACGCTGAACCTGGCTATCGAGGGAGAGCATTTTTAAAGCCCAATGACAGTCTTGAAGTTTATTTTGAGTATTATATCCCATTTAATGAACCCAAAAAGTATAAAACATTTTTGGGTAAAAGAGTTCGTTAACTTTTAAATCAAGAAAAGATGAAATATAAAATACTATTGTCCATACTACTCTTTTTTAGTCTGAAGAGTATCGATGGCTTGGCGCAATGCGTGAATGGTACGGAAACGAGTCCTTCTTCTCCTACGCCAACTAATGCAGGGTTTAAGACTAATTCATTCAACTGGCAGCAACCTTCAATACCCGTGACGGGTAAATTCGCAGCATTACCAGCCACTTTAAATAGTCCTTTTCATAGTACTGCAAATTATTTAAGTGTGCTACAAGGAGGCTATGAAGGGGATTCTAAGCCCAGTCAAGGTTGGCAATTAATTAAGCAGGATTTTGGATATGCTTACGCCAATAACAGTTGGCAGGGACAGACATTATTTGGAGCAACTAATTCCAATCAGCAAGGTCGAGCCTATATGATGCTTTATAATAAATATGGTGGAACGCTGCGTATTTTGGGTGTAATGGATAGACTGTCTTTACAAGATCAGATAGTAGTTAAATTAAGACTAAAACCCAATTCGGATCCAGGAACGAATTACGCTGATCTTACATTCAATGCTTTATTTAATCGGTATAATAAGCAAGAGACAGCATTGGATTTGACTACGAAGGTAATTGAAGTAGTATCACCTGCACAAGTACCGAGTACAGGTTCAGAGTTTTTTTATGCAGACTTTCAGTTATCATACGACCCATGTGTTTGTTTCTTTAAATCGGCATTGGAGGTTTCATTTCAGGTTAAACAGAGTTCAAATTTGCAATTGACGGGTAGAATATTGGGGCAGAATGTTGATGTTGCTCAAAAAAATGCCTTACCTTCACCCGATTACTTGACATCTGTTTGGAATACAGATGTACCCAATCAGCCTTATAATCAGCAGTATAGCTCTCTTTCCAGTCTGCAAGCTGATTTAAAAAGTAAATCAGAGGAATCGGCTAATGTTTTGGGAACGATAGCAAGTGTTTTAGGAAATGCTATTAAAATCAACAAACTGTATAGTTCAGCATTTGGAGGACTGGAATTATTTAAAGGCAGTATATTTGGGAAAGTCGATTCAATCAAAAAATTATCAGCATCATTAGATTTTCTATCACTTTTTATGGGTAAAGATGCAAAACCGAGTAATCCATCGGTCATTACTGCAGAATTATCAGCCGTTGGAAAAATTTTCAGTACATCTACCGTGAATGGTGCTGATTTTTTAATAGGTACACCTGGTAGTAAAGAATCTGGTTTGCTACCAGAGTATCCTACATCGTTACTGCCCTCGCAAGGGACTAAGCCGATGTATCCTATGTACAACGAAATGCCAGGGAAATTTGCAGTTGTGAGAACGCCTGAAATATTTTTTCAATCTGGACAACGACCAAATGTGTCAAACTGTTCACCATATTGTGGTTTTTTAGGACAAATTTTATTTAAACTAAATGATGTATTTCCAAGTATTTCATACAGTTTCAATCCTATTGTTGACGCAGAAAAAACAAAAGTATTTGTTGCGTTAGAATATGTTACCAGTTCTGGAAGTGCTGTGTCAGCATATAAAATTTCTCAATTTTTGCCAATTGAAAATGCAAGAAATTTATTTCTTGCGGGTGACTATGCGTTTAATACGATTGCCTTACCCACCGATTTAGCCCCTGGGGTTCGCTTATCGCCTGATAATTTTAATGTAGTATTTCAAATTTTCTACCAATTTAAACCTGATGCAAATGGGGATGTTAAAGTAGGAATGGACTTGGTAAAAGTCAGACCTAGATTGACACCCTCACCAACAGATTTGAGAAGTGATCCGAGGTTTATTATTGCATCAAATACACCTACAAATTTAAACATAGGTACAACAGTATTCAACCAAGGTCAAACCATTTATTCATTTGGCAATATTACCATTACAGGAGATTTGACAAATAATAGTGGTCAACCGATTATTATCATTGCACAAGGCGAAGTCAATATCAATCCAGGGGTTAACATTACGGGCAATATTGAATTCAGAAGTGGGCAAGTTTTGCCTCCAGGTTTTCCAATTGACCCGCCTTTGCCTCCTATGACTGCCACCCAAATTCAAACATTCTGTACATCTTCTGTTTATAAGGCGAAAGACCAAACTTTAGCTTTAAAGCAGAATGACCCAACAGTAGAAAAAGGTAGGGAGATTAAGCATAAGGGCTTAGATTTTACCGTTTCACCCAACCCCTTCTCTGAACAAGTCACAATTGACCTAAACATAGAAGAAGCCACAACCGCCACGCTTCAACTAAGCAACGCAGTAGGTCAAACGCTGAAAACAGTCAATCTGGGTACGAAGGAAAAAGGCAGCTATCAAGAGACGATAGAAACAAACGACCTTGCCCCTGGCATCTATTTCCTAACCCTCCGCACCCAAAACGGCACGGAGACCAAGAAGATAGTAAAACAGTAACAGGCATACCCCCTCAGTATTTACTGAAAAAAACCACGACCTTTGAAAAAAGGCGTGGTTTTTTCTATACCTAATTCATGTAAAAATTAATTTTTAACAATTTAAAAACATTCAAAAAATGAAAAAACTTTTCATTCTAATCGCTTTCTTTTCCATAGCCTTATTATGCCAAGCTCAAACGGTCGTGAAAGACATGGAAACTAAGCCTGTATTGGCAGAAATGGATACCATGCAAACCGTGTATGCACACGTTCTATTAACTGAAAACAAAAAGCATTATTTGGGCATCATGGATTTGGGAGACGGCATTCAATGGGCCGTATGGAGTAAAGAAAGCAAAAAATTAAAAGGGTTTAAAAGCCCCGCTCACCTTTTCAATTTTATGGATAGCAACGAATGGGAATACGTAGATACCATTGCAAACGTATCCTCAACGGGTGCTTTTGGTCAACTCATGTTTGGGGTGAATGTTACGGATACCAAGCTGGCGCATGTGTTTAAGAGGCGAAAAAAATAGATACATTATTTCTTGATTTTATATGAAAAATACTGAGGGGCCTACCTAAAACCAAAGCGGATTGAGCCACAAACTCAATCCGCTTGCTTTTTTGTCTAATAAAAACAAAAACGACTACCCCCTCAGTATTTCAACCATTTTTACATAAAAAAAACGGAATCGTTACTTACAAAAAGAACGATTCCGTATTCATATCGGTAATGAGTAATAGTTAATGCGTAACAATTACCCATTAACTATTACCCATTACCCATTATTACCGCACCTTCAACATCGGATGCACCTGCGACAACGACCCATTTTGGAAACGAGCATAATAAACACCCGCCGCCAAATGTCCACCGTTATAATATACCTTGTATTTTCCTTCGGCATAAGTGCCATCAACAGGTTTAGCAATCATGCGACCTTCCACGTCCAAAATTTGAACCATGGTGTGTCCACCTTTGGATTCAAACTCGATGGTGGTGGAGAAATCAAAAGGATTGGGGTAGTTTGAAATCAATTTTACACCCAAATCTTTATAAATTTCGTTGGTGTCGGTCACGCAACTCGCAGCATTGACAATCTTTAATTTTTGGAAATCTTTGAGCATCACTTTTGTCAAATCGGTCGGATTCACGCAGAACCAATCCGATAAAATGGAGGAATAAACCGAACGGAAATCATGCAAATAAGGAATATTCGCATTCACATCCACGGTTGAACCAATGGTCGGATTTGCGCCCAAAACGCCGCCGTGAAGGCTTGTGCCAAAGACAAACATCGGCAAAGCGGCTCCGTGGTCAGTTCCGTTACTACTATTGGATTTGATGCGGCGACCAAACTCCGAGAAAGTCATACCCAAAACTCTATCCGCAATTTTCAAGGCCTCCAAATCTCTTTGGAACGCAAAAATAGCATCATTGAGTTGTTTCAT
>JAYTMW010000040.1:0-12251 GCA_043728105.1 Saprospiraceae bacterium
TAAATCCTTTTTAAATAATCCATTATTTCTCAAAAAATTTGTCTTGATTAAAGAAAATATAAAGACCAATTTGGGTATATTATTTTTTGTTTAACGCCTTATTACTCGTTACATAAATACTTTAAAATCAATGATTTATTCAATTGTAAAATTAAAACACCTATTGTAATATTCGCTAAAAAGTATATTTTATTTTGCAAGCCACCCCTCAGTATTTTTGAGTTTTTGAAAACCATAACTCAAATAAAAAACGATACGCCTTAAAAAGGAATGTGAAACCAGTCATTTTAGAAGTCTTTTTCATTTTTAAGCAACATTTTACGCATAAAACTTTACTTTTGCCTTTTAATCTATTTATAAAACTATACTATCTACACTGTAATTTATTAAGGGAAAACGAATGGCATCTAAAAAAATACTCGGTGACGACCCACGCAATCCAAAACTCTTCGGAGTTTTTCTACTTTTCTTAGCGTTGTACCTCTTCATCGCCTGCACGTCATATATATTCACTTGGAAAGACGACCAAGATAAAGTTTGGCAATTTTCTATGGGACTCATCTTCGAGGACATCGAAGTGTCTAATCATTTGGGCAGATTAGGGGCCGTAGTTTCTCATTTTTTTATGTATTGGCTGTTTGGTGTGCCATCTTTTCTCATCATTTATCTGATGTTGCAATACGGTTTGGGCATCATAAACGAGATACCACTCAATCGTTTTAGAGATAGATTGCGTAACTCTATCATTTGGATGGTTGGGCTTTCTATGCTACTGGGGTTCATTTTTTATCGCTCAGATTTTGCTTGGGGTGGTAATTTTGGCAGAGAAGTCAATGCTTACATGATGAACTTTGTGGGCGTAATCGGGATGGTTGTATTGCTCATTTTTGTTATAAGTTTCTTAATTATTTGGACTTATAACCCCGATTTGAAGGGTTTAACGTTCTCTACAGCCCTTTCTCAACTCAAAGCTGCCATTTTAAGCCTTTGGGATGATCGCTATCAAAAAGGATTTTCACCTAAAAGTTTGACCGTTTTGCCCAAAGAAAAAACGGGTAGAAGGGATATTGTGGCCACATTTGATGAAGACGAATCGGTCAGTTTCGCACCCATGAAAGCGGGCGAGCGCAACGTAATTGAAGATGCGCTTGACTTGCAACCTTCCGTAAAAACACCTCCGATCAAAACAGAGGATAGAGACGATGCTGACGGCTCATTGGATGATTTGATTTTAACAAATAGACCCTCTAACATAGGTCGCCCAAGCCTAAAATCGGGCGAAACAGAACTTGAAATTACGGAGACTCCAATCGAGACCCCCTCAGTATCGGAAGATATTCAGAGTGTTATGGAACTGCCTAAAATCCCCATTTTGGAAGGTGTACAAGGAGATTTATTTAAAGAAAAAAACTACGGTGATATAACAACACCTTACGACCCTACTTTAGATTTATCAAGCTATGAATATCCAGTTTTGCCTCTTTTAGAAAGTTATGAAGACCAAAAAGTGGAAATTGATAGAGGTGAATTAGAGGCAAACAAAGACCAAATTATTGAGACACTTTTAAATTACAAAATAGAAATTGTAAAAATTAGAGCCACAATTGGCCCCACAGTCACGCTTTACGAAATTGTTCCTGCGGCAGGTGTGCGTATTTCTCGCATCAAAAACTTAGAGGATGACATCGCTTTGAGTTTGGCCGCTTTGGGCATTCGTATCATTGCGCCCATTCCTGGAAAAGGCACGATTGGTATTGAAGTGCCGAACAAAAGCAAACAAATCGTGTCGCTTAGAGAGGTTTTGGCAAGCGATAAATTCCGTCGTTCCGACATGGAATTGCCGATTGCTTTGGGTAAAACCATATCGAATGAAGTGTTTGTAGCAGACTTGGCGAAGATGCCGCATTTACTGATTGCGGGAGCTACGGGTCAAGGTAAATCGGTCGGCATCAACACCATTTTATGTTCTTTACTCTACAAAAAGCACCCTTCACAACTTAAATTGGTTTTGATTGACCCTAAAAAGGTGGAACTTTCGCCTTATTCAAAAATAGAAAATCACTTCCTCGCCTACTTGCCCGACCAATTAGAGCCGATTATAACGGATACTTCTAAAGTCGTTCAAACGCTCAATTCGCTCTGTATCGAAATGGATAAAAGATACGATTTGTTGAAAAAGGCACAAGCGAGGAACATCAAAGAATACAATGAAAAATTTGTTTCTCGAAGACTGAATCCTGAAAAAGGTCACGATTATTTGCCTTTTATCGTGTTGGTTATTGACGAATTTGCGGACTTGATTATGACGGCTGGTAAAGAAATTGAGTTGCCGATTGGTCGTTTGGCTCAGTTGGCTCGTGCGGTCGGTATTCACTTGATTATTGCCACGCAGCGTCCGTCGGTCAACATCATTACAGGTGTTATCAAGGCAAACTTCCCAGCCCGTTTGGCATTCAAAGTAACGTCTAAAATTGACTCACGTACTATCTTGGATTCGTCTGGCGCAGAACAATTAATAGGTCGAGGTGACATGCTTTTAGCGGCGGGTTCAGACGTTATACGTTTGCAATGTGCGTTTGTGGATACGCCCGAAGTGGAGCGAGTCATCAATTTTATCAGTGACCAAAAGGGTTATGCCACACCGTTTTTCTTACCTGAATATCACATGGAAGGCGACGAAGGCGGCAAAGTGGGTGCCGTTGACCTCAACGATTTGGATGATATGTTGGACGATGCAGCCCGTTTAGTGGTTCAAAATCAACACGGCTCAACATCCATGATTCAACGCCGATTGAAACTCGGATACAATCGTGCAGGGCGTATCATGGATCAATTGGAAGCCCTCGGCATCGTAGGGCCCAACGAAGGTTCAAAACCACGTGAGGTACTATTCCATGATGAAATGGAGTTGTTGAAGTTTTTAGGGGAGTTGAAAAGTAAGAAGTTGGGTAAGTAAGGAGGCCCCTCAGTATTTTCCTTATTTTGAAGAAGAAAATAATTTATAACATGCTAATATTCGCAAATGTTAATCGCTTAGTTACTAAATTAACGGACAATGAGGCTTTAAGAACTTATTACACTTTGCTTCTCATGGCTGAAACTGATGCGTCTAAATCAGACATAGACAATCGTTTTTGGAACGAGTTTGATGTTCTACCAGAATTTGAGCAAAAAACTATGAAAGAGGAATTGAAAAAAGTTGTCAAAAAACTACCCGAATTAACGGCTGATTTAAGGGATAGAGTTGTAGATTTTTCAGAAAAAAATAGTAAGAGACAGGCAGCATGACCCCTCAGTATTTCAACTAAAAAAGCCGTTCCGAGCAACTCGAAACGGCTTTTTTGCACGCAACTCTTTGATTATCAATTCATTGCAACTAAATCTTCTTGCATAATAATTTCCGTTTTTTTCAATTGACTATGTTTAGGAAAAGTAAAATAGAAAGTAGTCCCAACGCCTTCCGTTGACGTGAGCCACATGCGCCCGCCGAGTTCTTCCACAATTTTTTTACATGTCGCCAAACCAATACCAGAGCCTTCATATTGACTCGTGGAGTGCAGTTTCGTGAAAATATTAAATACCTTTTCTTTGTATTCTTCTTTGATGCCGATACCATTGTCTTTCAAAGTAATGGTATGTTCTTTCTCATTTTCTGTGTGCAAAATCATAATTTCGGGTGCAACATCGGCTCTCCTAAATTTGATAGCGTTGGCAATCATGTTCTGGAAAAGTTGCATCATTTCAGTTGAAGAAGCGCAAATAGTCGGCAAATTTGAGGTAATAATAGCGGTATTTGTTTCTTTTATCGTTACCGTCAAATTATAAATAACCATCAAAATGGTTTGATTCATGTCAATATCTTGAACATCATTGTCATTTTTACCCAAACGAGAATAGAGTAAAAGGTCGTCCAAAAGTTTTTGCATCCGCTTCACACCATCTGTCATATAGAACATATATTCTTCAGAGCGTTCATCCAAAGTAGGTTTAATGCGGCGTTGCAACAACTGCGTGTACATGCCTATCATGCGCAAAGGCTCTTTCAAATCGTGAGAAGCCGAGAAAGCAAAATTTTGAAGGTCGGCGTTGGATTTTTGGAGTTTTTCGTCTTTTAATTTTAAAGCATCACTTTGAGCAGATATTTCTTTTTTTTGTTCTTCTAATAAAATATTTTTTTCACCTAACTCTTTGAGAACCTTTGTTTGACTTCTTTCAAAAATATATAAAAACCCAAAAATAAAAAGGCTCAAAGAAGAATAGCTAAAAAAATAGTAATCATCGTTGTTAATAAAACGGTTAATGCTTGGATAACTTTTACCGTAAATGTAAACACTTGTAAAGGTAACAAGGATAACAATCATCCAAAATAAACCCCAGCGAACATCTAAAACCAAAAAAGCAATGAGCGGTGCAACTATCAACCACACAACATTATCCGAAAAGACACCGCCCGTAGTTGGTATCTGCAAGGCTACAATAAGATACCATATTGTCACTATAATGTTTGCGGAAATGGTAATGTTCCTATATTTTCTAAAAATGTAAAAAGAAAGGGGAAGAACGCCGAAGACCCCCGAAATTAAGACGGCTGCCAAGTCAGCGCACGCAAAAATATTCGCAATTCCATAAGTTCCTATTACAACAATGTAAATCAAAAGGTGCGACCAAGATAGTATCAAGGCCTTACGGTACTCAACGGGCGAGGCGAGAAATTGCTTAGGTATAAAAAAATCTGCTAATGTCTTCCATATTTTCATGTATAAACACTAACAATTTATATACCAACTACACCAATTAGGGTATGTATTTTATGTTAGAATAAAAAAACATTTTTATTTAGTTGAAAACCAATAGTTTATCGTGTTTTGAGCAACGAGGTAAGGTTTTATACTAAATGCAGAACTATTAAATTACTTCAATGAAAAATACCCCACAAATGGGTTTGCCGTCCAACGTTTTACCAATAACCCGAACGGCGAATTTCCCTCTAATATCGCCAGTGGTAAAAGACAAAGTAGTAGAGCCACTTTTATTGGTTTTTATATCAGATTGCCACGTGAGAAGTGTTCTAAAATCTGGCGATTTTGAATCGGGAATGGTCGCTTCACGCCAATTTTTTGAAAGCGTAAAACCTTCAATTGTGCTTTTTCTGACATTTAAAATAGATAAAGCACGAGTATTTTTCTTAGTCGTTATGGCAATCACACCGTATCTAAACATGAGCCAATCGAAGTTCTTTTCAATGGATTTTTTTTGATTAAATATATCAATGCGAAGCACTTCACTGATGGGTATGTTCAAAACTTGTTCTTCATCTTCAACAAACAATCCATCAACAACATACCACGGTGCAAATGTGTAAATGGTACTGTTGTCTTTATTTTGCAATCGCACTGTTTTTTTATCATTTTTTCTGGTTATTTGACCAAAGTAAACGACTTCCCTGATAAAATCTTCAACGGTAGTAAGATTCGTAAAATTCTTTAAATCATAACTTTTATCCGCCACAACCGATTCTTTTACCTTACTACTATCGGGCGTTTGGTTTGACACAATCGCTAAATTAAAAATATCATTTGCCCGCCGCCGCTTATTATTTTGCTTTAAATACGCATCCATAGCGGGAGTATGTAATGGCATTTTTTCAGACTTATATGGGGGTAAATCAATGCTAAAAATGGATTCAATACTGAGGGGGTAGCTCGCATTAGGATTGAGTGACAATACTTGAACATCGGTTTTAGATTGAAAAAAAGGTAAGGCAATTTTGAAAAAACCGTCCTTTGCGGTAAGTCTTCTGAACTGATTTAAGGTCGGAAAATAAAGCGATAAGTATTGATCCGTCACAGGCTTTGGATTTTTATCATCTTTTACTTTACCCAGAAGTGTCAACTCCTTTTCTGGCGTGAGTGATTCTTTTTTGAGCGATTTATTAATCAAACCGCTCTGCGTTTCTTGAAAACTCTCTAAAAGGTCGTTACTACTGAGGGGGGTACTTTCAACAATTGAGACCGATAAATCACCTTCCATAGGATTGTTTTGTCGGTCTTTCAAGTTCAATGTTAATGTTACTTTTTCACGTCTTTTATATACTTTTTTATCATCGCTGGTAATCGAATATTCACCAACAATTGAAGGCATTATAAATGGTTCAATGCTTGAAACGGCTTTAATCTGCTCGGTTTTAGTCTCCATTAAATCATTATAAATAGGAATAATTTTCTTTGTCATAATGGCTTTGGGCATCGCTATACTGTCATTTTGCCACAAAGTGTAGGCTCTAAAAAGGTATTGCCCTTCTTGCCAATCAATGGGTATTTTGAAAAAACCGTGCGCTGTTTTATCCATAACCTTCAAATTTTGACGGTTCAAAACAGTACCATCGGGCGAAACAAATTCGGTGTGAATTATAGAGCTATTGATGGTGGCATTGCCCAAAAGATAAATCTTAAACCATGCTTCGTCGCCCACAACGTAAAAAGGTTGATCGAAATGTGTGTAAAGAACTTCGTTGGTTTGAGCTTCCAATGACTTCATTGTCATCAAAAAAAGACCAAGAATAGCATATTTAAAACAAGCACGATATATCATAATGTGAAAATTTTATTCTGTTTTTTTAATTACTACCACCAAAGAGGTCTCTGAAAAGTTGCATTTCCATAAGGAAGTGCATCGCAAACACAACAACCGCTACTTCTAAAACTGCCATCCGCAGAACTCAATAAATTGCAATAATATTGAACGGCAAATAAATTATAGATTTTACGCACTTGCCACGGGGATACTAAAACTCGTTTTATGGCCACCGACGAGACTTGAAAATAGCCTAAAACTTGCTCTTTTTTATTATTTTTATTGAAAATATTCCCTTGAATAGATGCTGGTACTCTATCGAAGATGCTACCATTTTGATTGGCTACTATGTTCGTTTTTTGCCAATAATCGAATGCCTTTGCAGTAATAGCATGTTGATAAAGTGAAAAATAGTGTTTTTGTATAAATGTATAGCCTGGGTCAATGGGTTGAAACCCTACTCTGGCTTTGGTGATTTTATTCAATTTAGATTCTTTACTCGAAACTGTTTTTAAGGTTTGAGGATTCATCAAATCGGAATAATAACATGATATAACACTTTTAGAAATAGGCGCAGCACATTCTTCCCACGTTTCCCATTGAAAAGCGCTATACAAATCCCATCGTAAATAAGTATCTTCATTATTAATTCCAAAAGGTGTCGTTACATAAATATTAACTCCTTTTTGCTCAATCGCAAATGTATTTTTTATAGGATTTAATTCTGTTCCAAAATCCCAAAAAATACTATCTGGCACTACTTTTTTAGGCATTATTTCGGGCTCAGATTGATAAGTTTCACCCGATGATAAAGTAATATCTAAGTAATATAATTGACCTGATGTACCCCTCAGTGTTTGAGGGTCTAAAATGTAATTTCCGTTTTTTCCCTCAACATAGTTCCCAATGTTTCCATCCGAACTTCTTACTAAAACCCTCGCTCCTTTAACGGGTGTTGGTGCAGTGCCATAAGCCGTAGTTTTTTGTAACCTAATCGTTTGGGGTTCATCATTATCACTGAATCCACCATCAACAACCAATAAACCATCGCCTGTATTCGTTTTGAATGGTATTTCTTCGATACAGCCACTCAGCGTTATTTGAAGAAAAAAGATTAGTAAAAAGTGAAGTATGTAAAATTTCATTTGATTAAATTTTTGATAAAAGGAAAATATCATATCCATTTTCGTAAATCATTCCATTTTGGCCATAACTGACTACCACCAAGTTGGTCTCGCTTTGGTGCCATTTCCAAAAGGTATATCAAGACATTCGCAACAACCATCAGAATAAGAGAATCTATTTCCCCGCCTAAGCAACGGACAATATTCTTCTTTAGGCAACAATGGATAAAACACTATGACCTCAACAGCACGGATGAAAGTTCTTTTTATTGCCACAGAAGACACTTGAAAATAACCCAATACTTGCTCATTCTTATTGTTTTTATTAAAAAAATTACCCTTGATTGAGGCTGGTGCTTTATCGAAAATAGAACCATTTTGATTCGCTATGACGTTGGTTTTTTGCCAATAATCATAAGCCTTTGCAGAGATAGCATGTTGATAAAGCGAATAATAATGTCTTTCGAGAAAAGGATATGCAGGGGCTATGGTTTGAAAAGCGACCCGAGTTTTGTTGGTGCGTGATAGACCCGTTTCTTGACTTGAAATCACTTGAAAAGTTTGAGGATTCACATGATCCGAATAATAACAAGTCGTGGTTGTTCTAAAAGGCGTACACTCGGGTAAGGTGGTAAATTGAAAAGCACTTTGTAAATCCCATCTTAAATAAGTGTCTTTGTTTTCTACTTTCAAAGGTGTACTGACATAAATATTTACAACGTCTAAATTCAATACCGATTGGTTAGAACGGACAATATTTTCAGTGCCAGGATCCCAAAAAACACTATCAGGTACCACCCGTGTGGGCATAACCTCTGGCTCTGATTGATACGTTTGACCATTGGGTAAAGCAATTTCTAAGTAGTAAGATTTACCGACCGACCCCCTCAGTATTTTTGGCTCTAAAACATATTTACCATCGCCTTTTTCAGAATACTTGCCACTTTGTCCATCAAGACTTTTCACGACTACGCTTGCACCCAAAATTGATTGTGATACCGTACCAAAAGCGGTTGTTCTTTGAAGCACAATGGTTTGAGGCTCATCTACATCACTAAAACCACCATCTACCACAAGCAAACCATCTCCCGTGTCGGTTTTAAAAGGTATTTCCTCAATGCAACCATTGAGGTTAATAAGGAAAAAAAGGATAATTGTTGCATAAAAAATATGTGTGCAAAACTTCATTGTATGGCTATTAATTCATATTAATTAAAACTGAAAATTATAAGTAATAGCTGGCAAAGCTGAACCCAAAATAGCCAATTGATATGCTGAACTGGCTTTATTAATGTCTCTCCTAAAAAATACTGAGAAAGCATTTCGCCGAGCATAAACATTATAAATAGATAACGTGAAACTACTCTTGTAGCGGCTTGTGCGTACTGCCCCACGGGTAAATGTATATGACACATCCATGCGATGATAGTCTGGAATACGGTAAGCATTACGGTCAGAATAATTCAGAAAAACACCGTTGCCAAAGAAGAAATTGGAGGTAGGAGCCGTCACTGGGCGACCCGACGCATACGTGAAATTAATGGAAAGAGCCATCGTTTTACGCACCTGCCAATTCAAAACCAAATTCAAATTATGTGGTTTATCAAAATTGGAAGGAAACCAATTGCCTGCGTTTATAACTTCATCTTCATTCACCCCACTGGCTTGGCGCAAACTTCGATTGTAGGCGTACGAAAAATAACCTGTCAAAATACCTTTATTCCGTTTAACCGACAATTCAGCCCCATAAGCAAGCCCTTTTGCGGGAAGGAACTCAGTTTCGATGTGATTATTGCGCAATAATTTAGCGAAATCTTTGTATTCCACCAAGTTTTCAAGCGTTTTATAATACACTTCCAGAGAAGTTTCCCAAGCGTTGTCCTTGAAATTTTTAAAATATCCTAAAGAAAAATTATCCGCTTTTTGAGGTGAAACGTAATTATTACTCAATTGCCAAATATCGACGGGCGTGGAAGAAGCCGTATTAGAAATAAGGTGCAAATATTGATACAACCGATTGTAACTCGCCTTTATAGAAGTCTCTTTATTCAAAATAAACGCCAACGATAACCGTGGTTCAAAACCGTTATATGTTTTTATCGTTTGACCACTTCCGTAAACCGTAGAGTCAATGATGTTAGATGCTTGACGAGATACCCCCTCAGTATATTTGTACACTACAGCTTCGCCAAAGCTGCGATAAAGCGATTGACGCACGCCTACCGAAGCGGATAACCAATCTGATATTTCTATGTCATCGTTGGCATAAAAAGCCGTTTCTTGACCTTTACTTTTATCATATTGCTCTCTTAAATTGACATCTCCATTGGCTTTTTGCTCGAAGGTTTCGGGTTTTGAAAAAAAGATATTGGATTCCGCACCGATGTTGAAAGTATGCTTATTGACAGGCTGCCAAACAGCATTGAATTTACCTTTTCCGTATTTTAATCCGTTGGTCAAATACCCCTCAGTAAGGAGGTCGTTGTAGGTAAAATTATTCTCTGTGTTACCATAAACAAAGGAGAGATTGGTGGAAAGTTTATTGCTAAAAATATGATTCCATGATAAAGTGCCCGTAGTGGTTTCCCAGCCGTAACCAAATTGATCGGAGTATCTAAATTTATCGAAACTGCGATAAAAAGAAGCGTTTATAGTGCCTTTTTCGCCAATTTTTTGGGTAAATTTGGCATTCATATCATAAAAAGATGCCTCACTTTTCTTTAAATTGACATCATTTACCAAGTTTAAAACCCAATTGGAATAGGTTGTGCGTCCGCCTATCATCAACGATGATTTGCCTTTTACGATAGGGCCTTCAAAAAGAGCTTTTGCGGAAATGGGGCCTACACTGCCAAAACCTGACCACCGTTCCATATTACCTTCTTTGAGTTTGATGTCTAAAACCGAGGAAGTACGACCACCAAATTGCGCAGGAATATGACCTTTATAAAGTGTGACTTTTTTAATGGCATCAGGGTTGAAAGAAGAAAACAAACCTAAAACGTGAGAAGGATTTAAGATGAATGCCCCGTCTTGTAGAATCAAATTTTGGTCAATATTGCCGCCTCGAACGTTAAAGCCACTACTACCCTCGCCCACATTGCTCACGCCAGGCAAAGTCAAAAGACTTTTCAAAACGTCAGCCTCGCCCATAAGCGAAGGCAATTGTTTGATTTGTTTGACGCTCAATTCTGTTACGCCCGCCGTGGCGTTTTCAATATTTTTTTTGGCAGCGTCACGGACAACAAATTCTTGTAAATCAATGTTTTTTTGATAAATTTTAAGCGTTATCAGTCCTTCTCCATATACTTTTATGCGCTGATAGGTCGTGGCATATCCTGAAAGTTTTATGTCTAACTCATGGACACCGATTGGAATCTCTAAGGAGAATGAGCCATCGACATCGGTTGAAACACTAAGTTTTTGATTTTCTACACCGACAATTGCACCGATAACACTTTTGTCGTTTCCGCCGTCAATTATTTTACCATTAATTTTTACTTTATCAGCTCTGTTTATATTTGTCTTGTCCCCAATGGAAATGAAATCGGATAAATCAGTAGCATTAAGTTGTTCTTTTCGCTGCAAATACTGAGGGGTAATCTCCGTTTTCAACTCAGCAATCGTAGCAATGACAATGGCATATTCGTCATACACTAAATAATCCAAACCGTATTTCCCCAAAACCGTATTGAGCAAATCGCTTAGCTTTCGATTTGTTGCCGTACCAACCCCAATTTGTTCAGTAGGAATATTATTTTTTTTATAATAAAATCGAACATCATGTTGTGATTCAATTAAATCCAATAGTTGCGACACGGTTTTTCCGTCAATTTGCCCTTCAACAGTCTTGTCGAGTATTGTTTGAGCAAATAGATAATTTAGAGAAAGTAAGCAGAAAGTAGTAAGGATTAATTTCATAGTAAAGGTCGGGTAGTTTATTGTTTATCATTAATTATTTAGCTGTAAGCTATCAGGAATCAGTTTTTTGCACTACAAATTTTTAAAGAATTTATGTTTATGATTGATACCTCATTGCTGATAGCTTAGGCGGGAAGCCACTCAAGACAAATTTTCATTAAAAATTTAAAAGTAAGCAATTTTGAGAAAATGTCAACCCCTATTTTTGAATGAAACGCTCTGCCAATCGTATATATTGATATTTATCAAGCAATGAAAAGATTATAAACCATTAAAAACCAACAGTTTATCGTTGTTCTGTACCACAAAATAAAGTGTTTTTGCACCAATTTTTAATGGTGCAATATCCCGTACTTGCCCTCTTATGCGCATCCCCGATTGTGCGTAAGGCATTGTGACATAGTTGCCTTTTCCATTACCCCTCAGTATCAATCCAAAATTGGCATCCATGCGCCCAATCTCTGGTTTGGCTTCAAAAAAGTTGCCCAAAACAAGCAAATCTGTCTTGCCATCTTTGTCAAAATCGTTGTTCAAAAAAGTATATGTAGGCGACAATTGGGCTTCATAAGGCAAAGGTTTGAAAGAAAATTTACCATTCCCTTCATTGATAACCAACCCCGTTTGAAGCGTTTG
>JAYTMW010000041.1:0-2252 GCA_043728105.1 Saprospiraceae bacterium
TACAAAAATGGCAGTGATTACAGTATTGCGAAGTTTGCGATGTTGGGCTTTTCCAAAAATTTGAGAGAGGAACTGAAACCCCAAGGCATAAAAGTTACATCTATCATTCCGGGAGCAACTTGGTCAGAATCTTGGGCGGGTTATGAAGCACCGCCTGAGCGATTGATGAAACCAAGGGATATAGCCGAAGCCATTGTAGCGGCTCTTAGAATGAGTAGTGGTGCCGTCATTGAAGAAATTATTTTGAGACCGCAATTAGGGGACATTTAAACGAAAAAAAACCCTCGCTCAGATACCGAAGTATCTGACGAGGGAACTGACGGTTTTTGGAACCCCATTTATTAAACCCCATTTGTTAACCTTTCATAATTAAGACGCAAAAGTAGCACCTTAGTAACAATGAAAAACGGTTACGTTGATTAAACGCCTTTTTTGTTGATAAAATTTTATATTGTGTAGCCTAAAATTACGTTTGACTAAAAATATAATATTCTTTAATAGTCTAATTTTTTTACTATCAATTTGGCAAGTCAGACAATCTTACAAAACAGACCTTCTTTCAATTGCGCAAGCAAATATAGATTTAATTATCTGAATCATAATCCATTTAGGGAATAAAAGTTTGAAAAAATATTTAAATAAATACAATTTAACGCTAATATGACAAAGCTACTATTTCCTTAATCCACTTTACCAACCATTACCTTTCACAATCATTTCTGAAATATCGTACACCATTACATCATCTTGTTTGTCTTTCGCTTTCATGCCATCTTGCAACATGGTGATACAAAAAGGGCAATTTGCAGCAACTATCGTGGCGTTGGTTTCCAATATTTCTTCAGCTCTTTCCGAATTGATACGCTTATCGCCCGGTTCATCTTCTTTAAACATTTGGGCACCGCCCGCCCCACAGCAAAGTCCAGTCGTTCGGCATCGTTTTAGCTCCACCAAATCAGCATCCAAGCTGGCTAAGACCTCACGTGGTGCTTCATAAATATTGTTTGCCCGACCAATGTAGCAGGAATCATGGTAAGTTATTTTTTTTCCTTTAAATTCACCGCCCTCAACGGTCAATTTACCGTCATTGATTAACTCTTGTAAAAACACAGAATGGTGCTGCACTTCATAATGCCCACCCAACGTTGGATACTCATTTTTCAACGTATTGAAGCAATGTGGACAGGTCGCAACAATCTTTTTGACATTGTATGTGTTCAATGTGTTGATGTTTTGCAAAGCCATCATCTGAAAAATAAATTCATTTCCAGCTCGGCGTGCAGGGTCGCCCGTACACATTTCTTCGTTGCCCAATATGGCAAAATCAATGCCTACTTCATTCAATATTTTACAAAAAGCGATGGTAACTCTTTGCGCCCTCGCATCAAAGCTACCAGCACAACCTACCCAGAATAAAACCTCAGGTGATTTGCCTTCCGAAGCCATCATTGCCATTGTCGGCACTTGCATTTGTTTAGTCATAATTTATAAATTGGTTTTGAATAAAAAGAGGCACCCCCTCAGTATTTTTTTGATTTTTGTATGTAATTCTACTTTAACACATTTCACAAACTGTTTTGTACTGCATACAAAAGGCGTGCTTGAGGAGTGTTTTTTCGGATTGATTTAATTTTGATCTTGAAAAATTGTAAATTTTTTAACGTCGAAATTAAATCAAACCATTTAGTTCTTTTTTTAGTACGCTATTTATGCGCAGCACAGTGAGTCAATATATCAAATGGCAACTATATTCATACTTATTTATGCACAATCAATTTGCCTGAGCTAACCCTATTTCCTTTTGATAAAGCATAGATATAAACACCATTTGACAATGATTCAGTTGAGATGTCAATCCTATTAAAACCAGCCTGAATACTGAGGGGCCTCTGTAAAACACTTTTTCCGAATAAATCATACACATCAAAACGAAATAGTCCACTTAATTTTGCTTCTATCACAACCGTTGATGAAACACTCGTTGGATTTGGAGAGACATTTAAATTAGAAATTTCATCACTCAAATCATTGGTTGCAGAAGCAGTACATTTTGCATCATTGGCCGCCAAAAGAGATATTGAATATTTACCTGGCGCAATATCGCCCGGAAAAGTCAAATCATATCCGTCCGTTAGACCCGCAAGAGCCAACAATGGCGAATATACTTTTCCTTTTATAAACAAATCATATACTCTGATTGGATTAGTGGCAGCGGGCGTTCCGTTTATGATAACACAACCAAATGACTTTTT
>JAYTMW010000042.1:0-1702 GCA_043728105.1 Saprospiraceae bacterium
GTAAAAAATAATCTAGAAGTAGTATCCAGTTTACTCGCCTTGCAATCGGCGCAAATAGATGATGCAACCACTAAAGATGCCATGACCGAAGGACAAAATCGTGTAAACTCTATTGGCATTGTACATCAAAAACTGTATCAGGGAACCAATCTTGGAGCCGTAGAGATGAAGGATTACTTTTTAAATTTGAGCGAAAGTATTCTTGATAGTTTTGGAGCTGAACAACGTATTAATTTAAAACTCGCAATGGAAAATCTCGATTTGGATATTGACACTGCCGTACCGCTAGGATTAATCGTTAATGAACTTTTGACCAATTGCATTAAATATGCTTTTCCAAAAGGCGAAAAAGGAACCATCACCATCAAACTTCAAAAACAAGATAACAATATTCTACGCCTTGAAGTAGCCGATAATGGGGTTGGTAAATCGGGTATCACTCATGGCACCGGATTTGGAGGTCAATTGGTATCGCTACTTACACAACAACTCAATGGCACCATGACCGAGGAAAGTCAAGACGGCACTATACTTATTTTTGATTTTAAATTGAAAAAAACTGCCTAACTTTAGTATTAAGACCGAGGTATTAAGTATCAAGACATTGTCAGTTTCGATATCTTTTATTTTGATACAGTCTTAATACTCAATACTCAAATCTTAATTCTTTATCCGATAAATAAAACCTACTCTTCGGACATTATTTGACCTATTCCGTCCTAACTCGCTTTTTATATTTAATGATTATCAGTTATTTAGATATCAAAATTAATAACAAATTTTATTTAATCAAACCCGAGGCGTAGCCGAACTGTTCGAAGCGCAGCGAGAAAAAACCAAACAATCATGAAAAACAATTTACAATTAAAGTTGAAAACAATTTTTCTTCTTTTAATGCTTGTTCCTTTTTTAGGCATAAGCCAAACCAAAAATGTGATTTCTACAAATCGCGTATTCCCAAAAGTTGACAAACAACTTGAATTTGAAAAAGCATTAGCAAGTCATGCACAAAAGTACCACACTGGCGATTTTAAATGGCGTGTCTTTGATATTGTATCTGGTCCAGATGCTGGAGGTTTCCATATTGTTGAAGGACCAAAGACTTGGGAGTCAGAAGATACACGAGGCGATATTAATGTTGCACACAACAACGATTGGCACAAAAGTGTTACCATTTATTTAACCGATAGAGGATCTAGTGGATATTCTGTTTATGTCGATTCGTTAAGTACAGTTGCCATTGGCGATTACTCTGATAAAGTACAAGTTACACATATTTATCCTAAAATGGGTTGTTCTTATAGAGTAGCTACAATGATAAAACAATTAAAACCTGCTTGGGAAGCACAAGGTATAACGGTTGCGGTCTATGAAACAAATGGTTCCGGAACTGCACAATTTGCAATTGCAAGACGATACAAACAAGGATTAAAAGAAAAAGAAGTGGGTTTTAGAAAATCATTTGTGGATGCTTTCGAAAAAATTCATGGTAAAGGTTCGTGGGGAATTTACAATGATAATGTTAAAGAGTATATCAATGAACAATGGAGTGAATTAATTTTTTACCGTGCTGACTTAAGTTCGAAATAAACAAAATAGAAACAATTAGTATAACCAAACTCTCAAGGTTTTAAAATCTTGAGAGTTTCACTTAAAAAAACCAACAAATATGAAAAAATTTATGTTACTCGGACTTGCAATA
>JAYTMW010000043.1:0-13930 GCA_043728105.1 Saprospiraceae bacterium
TTAAGCCAAAAGGGTATTCGGAAGCTCTTCACCTCCGTGATGGTAAGATTTTGATTGACTTTTTGATTGGTCAAAACTTGTTCATTGCCGCCTGTCCAACGGATGATAATTTCATCAATTTGGGTAGCTGAACCCACGCCAAAATGCGCATACGTCGCATTTTGAGATAAATGACTTGAGCCTCCGCCGTCAATTTCTCGAATCTGATGCTTACCATTCACCACAATTTCTACCCGTGAACCCAAGCCGTGCGACTCTGCATCAATGCCTTTCAAAGCAATTTTTATCCAATTGCCTTGCGATGAATCATTGCGATAAAGACGAGTCGTTGAAGGCACAGGATACGTTAAAACAGGTTTTTGATTGACGACTAAAAGATCTAAATCACCATCATTATCATAATCAAAAACGACTGAACCACGTCCAATAGCATAATCACAAAGCCCTTTTGCCCGCCCCATTTCAAGGAATTTACCATCTTTATTGTCGAAATAATAATCACCCATTGGCACGCAATTGGGGTTCAAATCACCGTTGGAAACAAACAAATCTAAGTCGCCATCGTGGTCAAAATCTGCAAAATTTGCACCCCAACTGATGGTTATATAGTTGATGCCTAACAGCCGTGAACTTTCCACAAAAGGCTTCCCTGCCCCTTGATTGACCATGAATTTATTGAAGCGAATGTTCGTAATAAAATAATCCATCCACCCATCATTGTTGTAATCACCCACGGCAGAAGTCATGGAATTTATCTTCAAATCCAAGCCCAATTTCTTTCCAACTTCCTTAAATCCACCCCAAGGATACTTGTTTTCATACATCAAATTAGATGTGCGTTTGTAACCAAAATCGTGATTTATATACAAATCTTGATCGCCATCGTTGTCAAAATCCGTGAAAAGTCCGCCAAATCCAAAGCCTTTATGGTCTAAACCGCTCTCTTTATACACATTTTTGAAAGATTTACCTTTTTCATTCAAAAACAGATACCCCTCAGTAATTTGATTGGCACTCACTATCATAGATTCATTTATGGTGCTAAGATCGCCTGGATATTCCGTAAAATAATTGCCCACATAAAGGTCGGGATAGCCATCGGCGTTAAAATCGCCAAAGTTTGCACCCGTGCTAAATGAACTGAATTTATCTAAGTGAAACTCAGTGGTAGCATCTCGAAAAGTGTTGTTGCCATTATTGAGATAAAAGAGATTGATAGCCCTTGGAATCACTTTTGGCGAAGCCTTAGACGTGATAGTCGTTATGTATAAATCAACCCAACCATCCCGATTGACATCCGCTGCAACCGCCCCTTGCGTCAAGAAATTTTTAGAACCAGTAAGACCCGACTGTTCATATATATTTGTAAACGTGCCATTTTTATTGTTGAGATACAAAATATCATTTGCACGACCACCCGTCAAAAAAATGTCGTCATATCCATCGTTGTTGATGTCTAACACGCAAGCCCCACCACCCAAAAAGCCTTCAAAAACCTCAAATTGATGCTTGATGCCCGCCGCTTCCGTTACGTCTATGAAGGCGGTTTGTGCTTGGGTTTTAGTAGAGAGAAAAATAAGAAATCCTAAAAAAACATACGCTGTTTTAGGTTTAAGAGACCCCCTCAGTATTTGAGCCACTTTATGTTCTTTTTTACCCGAAAAAATACTTTTTACAAATGGCTGTTGTTTATTTCTCATTTTTCCAGTTTAAATGGTTGATATTTTCCCCTATTTTTTTCCCTTTTTCTAACCCTGCATTGTTATCTTGTGGCACATGAATACCACCATAAAAACGAGACTTTGCGGTTTCTTCTGCTACTTCCCAAAATGAGTTGAAATGACGTGCTTTAAATTCTGTATTTCTCAATTCATCCCTCTTTCTACCCACATGAGCATTATCCGTAAAGGAGAATTTTTCACCATACAAATCCGTCAAAACCGTTGCCGTTGCCGCCGCTTGGATGGCATGACCCGACGGAAAAGCGGGAAACGGCGGGTCGGGCCAAAAAGATTCCCACATGGGGTCAATGTGTTGGGTGACATAATTATTGGGTCTTTCTGTAAAAAACTGATACTTCCATTTCCAACAATTTCTGAAAGCATCGGCTACCGCCATGCCTACTTTGGCGTAGGTTTCTGCACATTTTATGAGGTCGGGTTGCGTTTGTTTCACAACCGTATTGGCTAAATAATAAGAATGACCGGGTGGGGTAAAGGTTTCGTCGGGGTCGTCACTCCACCAAATTGCGGCTTCTTTTTGGTCTTGGGTTAGTGTTTTTTCTTGATTGTAAACGGCTAAAAATTGTTGATAATAAAGTGAATTAGGCAAAGTATCAAATGGAAATACTGAGGGGGCCTCTATGTTATGATTCTGTTTTAAAAAAGTACGATTTTCGCCCCAATGTGGATGCAAAGGATAATGGCTAAATGACTGTCCATACAAAGGCGGCGACCAAGAACCCGCACGAGTAGGGTGCACCATTTTTTTATCAAAATTTTTCAAATAAGCCTTGTACCCACCATCTGTTTTTGACCATTCATAGATAGTGGAAGCAACGGCTTTGCCAAAAGCTACCGACCTATCTATCAATGCTTTATCTTCTATTTTTTCTGTATAAAATTCAAAAATAGCCTTTTCTAATGAGTCAATTTTCAGCTTATTTTGGTCGGAAGTTTGGGTATAAACATTTTTTAAAATAAAGGCTTGTGCAGCATTGAGGGATAGTTTCCAATCATACGTTTTATCTTTTTCAGGCTTGGGCAAATTATCAAGTGAATCCAATTGCCTTCCAAGCGATTGGTGAGAAGGATAGCCATTGACAATAGATTCATACATCGTCAAGCCAATGTAGCCAAGACATCTTGATGAATTGGTTGGCGAATTTCCGGGGGTGTTTTTAGTAATAAAAAGGGTCATCTCTGCCCACTTAGTAGCCAGTTTTTGGTCTGTTATTTCTTCTTTTTGTTTACAAGAAAAAAATATGATACTGAATAGCAATAGTATCAAACTATGTTTAAACAACCTTAAATATTTCATTTTCATTAAATAATTTTTTCATTTGAGAAAGGTGTTACTAAGATATACCCCCTCAGTATTTTGCCTTTTTTAAAATAGAATAGGGCTAAAATTAAAAAATCTACCCCAAAACTGAGGTAGATTTTTTAACAATTCACAATATTAAACTTCCAAAGTTACCAAGTTTTTGGATAACCTGGATTTTGCACCAGTTTAGTATTCCGTTTTCCTTCATTTGTTGCTAAAACACGGTAGTACATCTTGTCATCCCATTTACGGGTTTCGTTAGAAGTATTGTCTTCTACCGTATAGATATAATTATAAACCGTTTTATCGTATCTATAAGGTTTCCGAACTGTTTTATTCGCTATGAGTTTAGCCTCCACGTTTATGGCTTTTATGCCTCTACCAACAGTCGTTGGAGCAATCATCCAACGGCGTGCATCATGGTAACGATGTTCTTCATAGGCAAGTTCAATGCGTCTTTCATTGCGTAGGCGAGCTCTTAAAGCATCACCTGCATCTGTAATAGCTGGCATACCCGCTCTGAAACGGATTCTATTAATCCACTTTCTTGCTTCGGTTTCGTCACCCGTTTCGATAGCCGCTTCTGCATAGCTCAAAGCCATTTCAGTGTAACGAATGAATGGCCAAGGCACAACTTGTGCGCTCGATTGGTTATCCGCTAATGCTGGATTTGGATCAATGAATTTACGTGTGTAGTAGTGTGTTCTACTACCATTCCAGTTTTCAACAGCCGATTCACGGGTATCAATACCATTGATTTTGCCACCTGCACCATCATCATAATAACCTGTTTGAATCTGATTCGCAGGGTCTAATCCAGCTACATCAGAAGGTCTTGGCTTCCAGTTAGAGCCATCATGCAAAACGGTCGCATCAAAACGTGGGTCTCTGTTAGCATAAGGATCTGCTTTATGTGCCGCATTGGCCCAATCGAACTTAGTACCGTCCATCATTTCATAATCATCCACCAATTGTTGAATCGGTGTATTACCCGCCCAGTTGTGATAACCATTAGGCCCATTGTTGATGCCATAATGAATACCACCCAAAGGCCAGTTATCCTCCGCAGTGTAGAGTGCCGTGTGTGTACGTTGAAGAATCAACTCCGAAGTGGCAGCAGCATCACCCACTGCACTTTGACCACCCATAGCAATTGAGATATAATTGTTTCTGCCCTCTTCCGCTGAAACAGGAGCGGTAAGATTCAATTTATAACCTGTGCTTGCATCCAAAACGGCTTTTGCTGCTACTTTTGCTGCCGTCCATCTTGCTGCACGGTCACCAGAAGCATAAGCCACTAAATCTAAGTTAGCATAACCAGAAAAGGCCGTTGATTTAGCTTTAGCCGTAGGGCCATCGTGCAAATCACTGGCAGCATAAAGCAATACACGTGCTTTAAGTGCCATTGCTGCAAGTTTTGACGCTCTACCTGCCACTGTTGGCTTACCATCTAATAGCTTAATGGCTTCATCAAGATCGGCTACAATAAATTTAACGCACTCATCGTAAGAATTACGAGCCACTGTATAATCTTCATTCAAACCATAAGCCTTACTGATAAGCGGTACGCCGCCGTAGAACCTAAGCAATTGCTGATAATAGTATGCTCTCAAAAAGCGTACTTCACCAATTAATTTTTCTTTCAGTTTTGCATCATCAAATGTTGCTTTTGGCAAATTCTCAAGACCTACATTGGCCTGTCTGATTGCCAAATACATTTTACCCCACTCGTAAGTATCACTTTGCCAAGCTACGTTGGTAGGGCTTTCAGAAGCTTCGGTGAAGGTATTGATATTTCTACCCGAGTGCGTAAACATAGCCTCATCGGTGTAACCAGCGAGTGCTTGTTCTTCAAAACCGCCATATCCTAAAAATGAATAGACGTTGAAGACAAATGCTTCGGACAATGGGCCATCTGCCCAAGTGGCGGCACTCGATATTTTATCAAGCGGCTTTGTGTTTAGTGAATCTTTATCACACGATACAATAAACACTGCCATCAAAAGCAACAGGCCTATTATTTTTCTAAAATTGTTCATTTTTAATACAATTTTAATTGTTAAATGTATAGATTAAAACAAATGATGAATAATTATGAATAATAAATGATGAACGATAAATCACGTAACTTATTGATAATCAATTACTTACGAAAAATAAAGACACATTTATTAAACTTCAATTACTTATTAAAATTTGGATGTACCTCTTTTCTTTATAAAATATTGTTTTACTGAATTATTAAGCAAAATCAATACAAAATACTGGGGGGTGTAATTCAAACCACTTTTAATAATTGATTTATACCATTAGACTTAAATTACATTACGAGATATTTTCAATAACAGTTTTCTACGAAAAAAGTTTTATTGAAATTATCTTTAATGCAATTATTTAGAATGTAACACTCAATCCTGCATTTATAACCCTTGATTGAGGATAGTTTGTACCCGCACCATTGGTTGTTTCAGGATCGAATACTTTTTGCTTGGTTAAAGTAATCAGATTCAATCCATTCATATAAACTCTAAAACTGCCCAGTTTCAATTTAGAAACAAGCGCATCGGGTAAAGTGTAACCCAATTCTAAGTTTTTCAAACGGATATAATCTTTACTAAACAAAAAATAAGTATTGTTACCGAAGTTACCGCCCGTATAGTAAGTATCCCCTCTACTTGCCAAACGAGGGTGTTCTGAGCTTGGATTGTCTATTGTCCATCTGTTGTCGTAAGAATATTTTAAAAAGTTGCCGATGTCACCAGATTCTGTCTGTACCCGAATGGCAGCACCCGTTGCACCTTGAAATAAGAAATTCAAATCAAATCCTTTGTAACGCAAATCGAAGGTGACACCAAAGTTGAAAGTAGGAACGGCACTTTGATCTAATCTAACTTGGTCATCGGCATCAATTTTACCATCTGGGCGATTTAATAAGTTTCCGTCCTTATCACGCCCATTTATGTCTTCAAACTTCATATCGCCAGGTATCAATTTGGTACCGTAATCTACTTTATTAGCATCTATTTCAGCCCTATTCAAGAACACTCCCGCTGATTTATAAACCAAGAATGAGCGAATAGGCTTACCCTCTTTTTTTTGATCCGCAGGTATGCCTGGAACTTCATCTAAGAATACCACTTTATTTTGTGCGTATCCACCATTAATTCCCGCTCTGAAAGTAAGATCGCCACCCGCTTTTCCATTGTAACCTAAGTTAAATTCAAAACCACTGTTATCCACTTGTCCGTCATTAACGGGTGGTAACAATGAGTTGATACCAGAAGATGCAGGCGTTGAACCTGTTTTTTGAATCAAGATAGACGTTCTTTTATTGTAAAAATACTCTAATGTCAAATCAAATTTATTGTTCAAAAAAGTAGCATCCATGCCAATGTTATAATTGTTAGCCCGCTCCCAAGTAAAGTTAGGATTTGCCAAAATACTTTCTTGCAAAGTCGTAATAACTTTACCATCAATCGGATATTGACCGAAACCATACGTTGACAAATAAGCGAACTCTTGAAGTTCTCCTTGATCTACAACACCATTATCATTTCTATCAAAGGCAACTTGGTCATTACCCATTTGTCCGTAAGACGCACGGAGTTTTAAATTGTCAATACCCGGCACTTTGAAGAAATCCTCTTTTGATACATTCCATCCCAACAATAATCCAGGGAAGAAACCAAAGCGATTTGCTTCTGGAAAAATATACGAACCGTCATAACGTCCGATAAATTCTGCCAAATATTTCTCTTTATAGTTGTATTGCGCACGACCAAAATAACCCAAACGGGGTCTGTTGTATGCACTACCACCTGTATTTTGTTGAAGTGACCCACCCGCAAACAATTGGTCAACCGCAGGGGAAATATAATTTCTTCTTGAAGCAAAGAAAAACTCTCCTGAGAAATTCTCTTTAGTAACGCCCGCCAAGAAATTCAAACTGTGATCACCTACTTTTTTGTCATAGCTCAATTGCGCCGACATATTTGTATTCAAACCAGAACCATAGGCTTGAGAAAGTCTTGGGTCAGAGAAATTTGACCGCACAGCACCTTCTAACTTAGGCGTACCATCGGATTCAAGCGTCTTTTTATCCCAATAATAGAGAGACCACGGTGTTTGCCAAGTCTTTCTGGTTCTACTATTTTTATCAATGGAGCCCGACAAATTCAATGTCAATCCAGCAATCCAAGGATTCGTGATGACCACGCCGCCATTGGCTTGTGTAAAATCCGTTGGCTCTTCTACATAACCCGTTGCGTTTGTTGTGATAACGTAAGGATTTTGTCCGTTCTCAATATCGGGGCCAGGCTTACCGTTAGGCCATACTTCGGGTTCAGTTGGTCGTCCACGCATTAACATCCTAAAGATGGCATTCGCATCTTCAGTTGGCAGTTTACGCAGTTCTCTTCTCACCAAAATACCCAAATTAACATTGATGTATTTATTAACTTTGGCATCTACATTCGTTCTAAAGTTATATTGTTGATAATTTGTAGCCGAATTTTTGTAGTAAGCATCTTGGTTAAGATAGCCCATTGAAGCCATGTATCTTACATTTTCACTGCCACCAGATATTTGTAAATTTTGGCGGGTTTGTGGAGACCACGTTTTAAAAGCATCACCAAACCAATCCGTATTTGGGTAACGCCATTTATCCGAACCACTCGCATATCCCTTCACCGCATCAGGGCTGAAATTAGCATTCAATGTACTAACACCCGCCGTTGGCGATTTATACGTACCTGTTGCTTGAATGCCTTGCCAAGCACTCGACCATTCATTGGCAGGAATTGATTTATAAATAGGCAGCTCATTCATGATTTTGGCGTACTCGGAAGCATTTGCCATTTGAGGAATAACGGCGGGCTGTGACCAACCTTGATTAAAATCATAAGTAACCGTTGGCTTGCCAGATTTACCTCTTTTTGTCGTTACCAAAATAGCTCCATTGGCAGCTCTTGCGCCATAGATAGCCGCCGAGGCATCCTTCAAAACCGAGATAGATTCAATGTCTCGAGGGCTTATGCGACCCAAACCACCATCTCTATCGGGAATGCCATCAATAACAATCAGAGGACTGCTGTTACCGAGTGTGTTTGTTCCACGAATAGAAATCGTAGCACCGTCATAACCAGGCTCACCACCTTGTTGAATCACCACCAAACCCGGTAGGCGACCCGCAAGCGAGTTGGAAATGTCCATGGCAGGTGATTTAATGATTTTTTCACCTTGAAGTTGTGCCACTGCACCCGTAACGGTTACTTTTTTCTGAGTACCATAACCCACGACAACGACTTCACTTAGAGCTGTATTGTCCGCTTCAAGGCTTATGTCAATCGTAGAACGCCCATTTACGGCTTCTTCTTTTGTTAAAAAACCGATGAAACTGAAAATCAGCGTAGCGTTTTTATCCGCCGCTAAGGAAAACATACCATTGTCGTCCGTGATGCCACCTGTCGCAGTGCCTTTCACCAATACGCTCACGCCAGGTAAGGGGCCTCCTTTATCATCGGAGATTTTTCCCGTGACATTTTGAGCCATGATGTTTGCAAAGGAGGTGAAGAAAAACATCATCAATAGAAAACTGATTTTTCTATTGAGATGAAGGTTTTTTGTAGAAATTTTCATAGTTCTAAATTTGAGTTGTTTAGTAATAAAAAGTTCGATTTTAACGTAATGGTAAACTTATTGCGCATTTTTGAATACACCGTCAAATTTAATTTATAATTTTTATTTTACTAAATAATTTAGATTTTTATTTTGTTTTTTTATTAGATAGACAAAATAAAAAATTTATTATTTAAAATTAAAATATTCAAAATCTAAACTTTAATTATTATGAAAAATTTTTTATTGTATTTTTATTATTCACATTTTGCCTTTTGTCCAAAAAAAAGGCTATTTTTTTCTCAAAAATTGACCCCCTCAGTATTTTGACTATTTTAGCGACAGATTTTAAAAATTAAACCAAAATCAAATCATAAATTAAAATGAAAAATAACTATACACCTATTTATATCAGCATTCTTTGTCTTGCTTTATTTTCTGCCTGTAATCCTAAAAATACTGAGGGGCCCTCTGACGAAAACAGCGAAAAAGAACCTGCTCTTTTCACCTTACTCGAACCTAAAAAAACCCACGTGGATTTTCAAAACACCATCAACGAGGGCTTAAATACCAACGTCTTGATGTATGAATATTTCTACAACGGCGGCGGCGTGGCAGTTGGTGACATCAACAATGATGGACTCGATGATATTTATTTCACAAGCAACATGGAATCCAATCGCCTTTATCTCAACAAAGGCAATATGAACTTTGAAGACATCACAAATGCAGCGGGCGTGGCCGGTCGGGAAGGCCCTTGGAAAACGGGTACGACGATGGCAGATGTCAACGGCGATGGTTTGTTAGATATATACGTGTGTTACTCAGGCAACCTCAAACCCGAAAAACGCATGAATCAACTTTTTATCAATCAAGGGAATAATAAATTTATAGAAAAAGCGACTGAATACGGCTTAAATAGCCCTGCCACAAGCACCCAAGCGACCTTTTTTGACTACGATAAAGATGGCGATTTAGATATGTTTTTGCTGAATCACAATCCAAAATCACTGCCTGTTTTAGATGAAGCATCTACGGCTGCAATGTTGAAAACGGACGACCCCATGAACGGAATGCGCCTTTTTAGACACGATAAAGAAGCTAATGGCGAGCCACTTTTTAAAGATATTACGCAACAAGCAGGGCTTTTAAGTTCCGCTTTGTCTTATGGTTTGGGGGCAGCAATGGCTGATTTGAATGGCGATGGTTGGACTGATATGTACATTTCAAATGACTATACTATTCCCGATTTTCTTTACATAAATGATAAAAAAGGTGGTTTTATCAATCAAATCAATCAAAGTGTAGGGCATAATTCGCAATTTTCGATGGGTAGTGATGCCGCCGATATTAATAACGATGCACTTACAGATGTTTTCACGCTTGATATGTTGCCCGAAGACAATCACCGTCAAAAACAATTGGTTGCACCTGATAACTATGAGAAATTTGATTTTAATGTCAAAGTGGGTTTTGGGCATCAATACATGCGTAACATGTTGCAACTCAATCAAGGTTTGATTAACAACGAATTGCGTTTTTCGGAGATTGGACAAATGGCGGGTATTTCAAACACCGATTGGTCGTGGTCGGCTCTTTTTGCGGATTATGATAATGATGGTTGGAAAGATTTATACATCACAAATGGCTATTTGAGGGATTATACCAATTTGGATTTTTTGAAATACATGGGCGACTACACACAAGCCAATGGCAGAGTAAAACGCCAAGATGTTTTGGACATTGTTAAAAAAATGCCCTCGTCCAATATGACCAATTATTTGTATAAAAACAATGGCGATTTGACCTTCAAAAATGTGGGTTGGGGAACAGATAGACCGTCAAATAGCAACGGTGCCGCTTATTCCGATTTAGACAATGATGGTGATTTAGATTTAATCATCAATAACATCAATCAAGCCGCTTTTATCTATCAAAATGAAGCAAATAAGCAATCAAAAAACCATTATTTGAAGCTAAAACTGCAAGGTGAAGGGCAAAATCGCATGGGTTTGGGGGCAAAAATTACGATTTTTAGTAAGGATAAAAAACAGTTTTTAGAACAAATGCCAACCCGTGGTTATCAATCAAGTGTATCGCCTATTTTGCATTTTGGTTTGGGTGAAAATGCGACTATTGACTCTTTAAACATTGTATGGTTAAGTGGAAAACAAGAATGGATTAAAAATATTACGGGTGATAAATTATTGATACTTGAAGAAAAAAATGCCTCAAAAAATGTCAAAATTAACTCAAATACTGAGGGGTCACTTTTCAGTGAAATCCCCTCTCCTATCGCTTTTGAAAATCCTAAAAATGTTTTAAACGATTTCAAAAGGCAGCCGCTTTTAACCAACCCATTGTCTTTTGTAAGTCCTTGTTTGATAAAAGGAGATATAAACGGCGATGGTTTGGAAGATGTGTATGTAGGTGGCGCAAGTGGTCAAGCTGGGGCTTTGTTTATTCAAAATAAAAATGAATCTTTTAGCTTAAAACCTCAACCCGCTTTTGACATCGATAAAGCAAGCGAAGACACCGACGCAGCCTTTTTTGATGCCAATGGCGACGGCTTCACGGATATATATGTGTGTAGCGGTGGCTATGGCAATTTTCAACCCGAAGATGCTGCCTTGCAAGACCGTTTATACATGAATGATGGCAAAGGCAATTTTACTAAAAATGCCAATGCTTTACCTAAAAATTTGGTCAGCAAAAGTTGTGTTAGAGTGGCTGATTTGAATGGTGATGGCAAGCCCGATTTGTTTGTCGGAGGGCGTGTCATTCCAGGGCGTTATCCCGAAACACCCCTCAGTATTTTGCTCATAAATGATGAAAAAGGCACTTTTTTAGACCAAACCGCTACACTTGCGCCTTCTTTACAAAAAATAGGCATGGTAACAGATGCTGTCTTTTATGATTTAAACAATGATAAAAAACAAGAATTAATCGTCGTGGGAGAGTTTATGCCAATTACCGTTTTTGGTTTTAATAAGGATAAAATGGAGGACGTAACCACTACTTATTTTGATAAAAAATACAGTGGATTGTGGCAAAAACTATTGCTCGAAGACTTGAACGGTGATGGAAAAATGGATTTAATTGTCGGTAATTTAGGCTTAAATTCTCAACTAAAAGCCTTCAAAAATAAACCCGCCGACCTCTATTTCAAAGACTTTGACGACAATGGTTCAGTTGATCCTATCCTTTGTTTTTACAATAAAGAAAAAAGCTATCCATACATCACACGGGATGAAATGTTGGATCAAATAAGCATCATGCGGGGTCGTTATCCTGATTATAAAACGTATGCCGATGCCACTTTAAATGATATTTTTACAAAAGACGAACTCAAAGGCGCAACCCATTTAGAAGCCAATACGCTTAAAACGACTTTGTTTATAAGTGATGCTGATAATAAATTTAAAGAAAAAGAACTACCCATTGAAGCTCAAATGTCACCCATTTTCACGATTACAACTTTTGATTATGATAAAGATGGAAAAAAGGACATTATGCTTGCAGGCAACATCACGCACGCACGTTTGAAATTTGGAAAATACGATGCTAATTATGGACTTTTACTGAGGGGTGACGGGCAAGGTGGCTTTAAAACAGTAAGTCAAAAAGAAGTAGGTTTTGCTTTAAAAGGCGACGTAAGAAGTGTTTTAGCGATTAAAAATGTGTTGATTTTTGGTATAAATCAAGAGCGATTGAAGGCTTATAAGTTAAAATAAACGACATTAAAATGAGTAGATTTTTTGCATTAATTTTTCTCCTAACCTCTTTATTTAGTTGCAAAAATAAAGAAACTAAAACACCCGTTGTAGAAACCTCCGACATCCAAAAAGTCATACAAACGATGACGGATTTGATGATTCACGACATCACAAATCCACCTTTGGCTGCCCGTTTTTTTTCCTACACATGCTTGTCGGGTTATGAAATCGTATCTCAAAATGATACCGCTTTTCATACGATGCACGGTATTTTGAATGAGTATCCAAAGATAGAAAAACCGATTATTTCGGGTGCATATTCTTACCAACTTGCCGCCATTTTAGCCATGCTTGAAACAGCAAAAAAGATGCAACCTTCGGGCAAATTGTTGAGTGAATACGAGACAAAATACTTGGATTCATGTCAAAATATTGGTTTTTCTAAGCAAATTATAGACAATTCATTAAAATATGCCCAAGCCGTTAGCCCACAGATTTTGAAATATGCTAAGGCAGATAAATACAATAAAATCAGTAATTTCCCTCGTTATACACCTCAAAACACTGAGGGGTCATGGTATCCAACGCCACCCGCATACATGGCACCTGTCGAGCCTTATTTTAACACCATTCGATCCTTTACTTTGGATTCAGCCACACAGTTTAAACCTGTGCCGCCTATTCCTTTTTCAAAAGAAAAAAACAGTGCTTTCTATGGTGTAATGAACGCCGTTTATGCTCAAAAACTGACCGACGAACATCAAGAAATTGCCGCTTTTTGGGACTGCAATCCCTTTGCTTTGCAAGACAATGGACACCTTTTAGTCGGCATGAAAAAAATCTCTCCTGGTGCGCATTGGATGGGTATTGCGGGGCTTGCTTGCACGAAATCAAAGGCAGATTTTGCTAAAACACTTCAAGTTCACACTGTTTTAGCCATGGGTTTGATGGATGGTTTTTTGTGTTGTTGGGATGAAAAATATAGAAGTAATCGCATCCGACCTGAATCGGCTATCCGAAAATACATTGACCCGACTTGGAAACCTTTTCTACAAACGCCTCCATTTCCAGAGTATTTAAGTGGTCATTCAACGATTTCTTCAACTTCCGCCGTCATTTTGACCCATTTTTTGGGTGAAAATTTTACTTATCAAGACACTGTTGAAGAACGTTTTGGGCTCAAAGCACGTTCATATATTTCCTTCAAAAAAGCGGCAGAAGAGGCGGGATTATCACGATTTTATGGTGGTATTCACTTTATGGATGCTATTACGAATGGACAAAAACAAGGCGTTTTGATAGGCGAACATGTAGTTAAAAAATATTTTTATTAAGCGACCCCTCAGTATTTTTACTGTTTTTTCAATTTAAAACACAAAAAACAGTAGAAATACTGAGGGGCCTCTCGCCTATTGCGCAATGAGTTTCAAGACTTCTTTTTTGTTATAAACATACGTATCATCGTAAAACTCAACCATGCCTGTATCCAAATGATGCTTGCCGCCAACGATTGCTATCTCTCCTTTTTCAATCATTTGTTCCAAAATATAACT
>JAYTMW010000044.1:0-3473 GCA_043728105.1 Saprospiraceae bacterium
ACAATTTAAAAGCAATCAGCATCTATGGGCAAGTACGACAAGTTGATTAAAGAAAATTTAGCCTACATAATTGCCCCATTATCACGGCGAATGGGTATAGATTTAGACCATGGGCGCATCGAAATTGTTAAAGATAAATTACAATTCACGATTGAGCGCGAACCCGATTTCTTATTCAAAATTTGTCACGACGACCCCTCAGAAGACTACGTGACGCAGTTTGATTTTCAAGTGCCAAACGATGAACAGATGCCCGATAGAATGCTATTTTATCGCAATCTTGTAAAATTGGTGCTTCATCTTCCCGTGCGGCAAGTCGTTTTTTACATGGGCAACGACCCGCTTACAATGGCTAATCATATCAACGAACCCAAATTGTATTTTGAGTTTGAGTTATACGATTGGCGTATTTTCAAGGCGCAATCTTTCATAGAATCAAACATTCCGCAAGAAGTAATTTTGGCGATTTTAGGCGATTTTGAAGGCGAAACGCCCGAAATCATGATGGAAAAAATCATTACACGCCTAAAAGCGGTTACAAAACGAAAAAAAGACTTTGAAAAATTCTCTTTTCATTTGCACATACTATCTTCGCTTCGTAAATTGCAACGTATTTATCAACAAAAAATAAGAACAATGCCTATCTCATTTGATATTGATTTTGAAATAGACCCTTTTTATCTTGACGGTGTTCAAGTAGGAGAAAAAAGAGGTCTTGAAAAAGGCGAGCAAAAAGGTCTTGAAAAAGGTCTTGAAAAAGGCGAAAAAAAGAAAGCCACGCTCATGATTGAAAAATTACTCATCGAAAGTGAGTGGACTGTCGCGTACATCGCAGAATTTGTCGAGGAGACAGAAGCCTTTGTTCTGTCTATCCAAAAACGTTTGATTCAAGAAGGTAAATTGTTGAATCGCCTTTAAAAATGGACTCATTTTATTTAAAAAATGGTAATTACTTAGCCGAAAAGCCCAAAAATGGGTTTATTTTTATTTTTTGCAAAAAAATAAGAACAAACCGCCCCCTTTCCTTCTACTAATCGAAGAACCGAGGCTTACGGCTAAGTAATTACAAAAGATGCGTCAATTTCCCCTAAAAATGGGGAGATACTGAGGGGTGTCTTACCCATTTTATTTTTATAAATAATTGACTATCAAATACTTAATCGCTATTTAAATCTCAAAATCACCCACATAAACCACCTCCTTTTCCGTCATATTCGCAATGCTCGTTTGTTCCAAAATCTTCAATGTTTCATCTCGAACTTTAATCAATGATAAGCGAATGCGACACGTTTTTTCGTTCGTGCAATCCACACAAGGCTCATAATAATTTTTTGAAGCACATGGAATCAAAGCAATTGGCCCGTCAATTAAGCGGTGAATATCGGCAAGCGTAACGGTGTTGGGGTTTTTTGCAAAATAGAAGCCGCCAACATTCCCTTGCTTACTATTTATAATGCGTCCGTGCTTCAATTGCAATAAAATTTGCTCCAAAAACTTCTTAGGAATCATCGCTTTTTCCGCAATATCCGTCGTTTTTGCAAAGCCGTCGGGCTGATTTGCAATGTGGATAAGGGCTTTTAAAGCGTATTTCATTTTTTTGGAAATCATAACTCCTACTTTGTATCACGGACTTCAGTCTGTGAATTGATAAAACATTCACAGACTGAAGTCCGTGATACCAATATTATAAATTAAAATAAAACGTCGTCCGTAAATTATCTCTGTCGTAAAAACCGCCTGTCGCCCTTTGTTGATTCACTTTTAAATAACCCATTTCCATTGAAAATTTTGGATTAAAACGATACTCACTAGCCATAAAGAATCGAAATTGGTCATATTTATCTTGATGATACATAATTTCCGCGTTCGTTCTAAATGACCATTTTTTATTTAATTTAAAATCCAATTGTGGACGATAACGCATCCGAAATTTAAAGTTAAAACCCGCCGCAATCTTGCCTTTTTCGACATTTTCAAACCACCTTTGTTCAGGTCTAAACCGATGCGACAAGCGCAATTTGGGCGTTAAATTTTGAAAAATGTATAATTCTTGAAACAAACGATACTCTTTTACATCAATCACACCCTGCCGAACACTTGAAAAAGTGGCCCCAAGCGACCCCTCAGTATTTTGCCCAATTTTTCGATGTAGGTGCGTATGTGCGATAAATTGCAACTGTTTATCGGGCAAAATCAAGCGGCGTTCATCGGCTTCCGTCAACCAAGTCCAATTGCTATCCAATTTTATTTTTGCAAAAAAGCGTACCCAATAGGCTTGCTGATGCGTGGTCTGTGCGGTTAAATTTACTGTTAAAAATAGCCCAAATAGGCACAGTAAACTTTTCATATCTAATTATACCCCCTCAGTATTTTAAGCGTTTTAGCCCATTTTTTCGTCAGAATCCAAGCGATTTTGCTCATTTATAGGACTTAAATTCAAATAGTTTTCTTCTGACACCACTTTTTCGCCCAATTTTTTCTCCGCATTTAGCCGTGCTTCACCTGCCACTTCCCCACCCTGCTGTGCGGCATCGAGGTTTTCATTAAAGCCTTGTGCATCTTCTCTAATCGTAATACGTCGAGTCACTTCTTCGCCAAAAGCGGTCAAAATCAACTCCAAAGGCGTTTTTTACCGTCGGGCGACTCTAATTTCAACTGCACGCAAATTTCGTGCAGTTGACTTTCTCGCCGTTTCAAGTCCGACCAATAATTGCGCGGAATTGGGCTGTCCGTTAGAAAACCAATGACATCAACAACCGAAAAAAACCATTGTTCTTCGTGCCAAATTTTTCTAATTTTTTCGCCATCAAACAGCGTTAACGATTGATTTCCCATCAAATACGATTTTTATTTAATTATAATGTTTGTTTTACTATGGTTTTAATCCCCCAGTATTTTCTTATTTTTAATCAGAAAATGCCTATTTTTGTCCAAAATTTCAATATAAATGACCTTATCTTTTCAACAAATCGAAGTTTTAATCGCGCAATGGACTTTTGACAAAAAGGCACGATTGCTTAATTTCCTTGCCCAAGACTTGAATCGAACCTATCCTGGTATCGAAAAAACACCTAATGTCTGCGGTGGTAGAGCCTGCATTATTCGGACGCGGATTCCCGTTTGGACTTTGGTTGCTTATAAAAAAGATGGACTTTCTGATGCCGCTTTATTAGACGCTTACCCAAGTTTGCGGCAACAGGATTTATACAACGCCGCGGCTTATTACGAAGCCAATAAAAAAGAAATTGACAACGACATCAAAGAAAACGATGAAGATTAAAATCAATCACTATGGAAAAACTATATACCGATGAGGATTTTCCCAGACCTACTGTCTTGTTTTTACGAGCCATGGGCTATGACGTTTTAACTGTATTTGAAGCGGGTAAAGCCAATCAAGGCATACACGATTCAGACGTTTTAGCTTACGCTATCACGCTTGAACGTGTTGTTTTGACCATTAATCGCTTTGA
>JAYTMW010000045.1:0-7822 GCA_043728105.1 Saprospiraceae bacterium
TTAGGTAAAAGCATCGTCCGCCAAGCACCAGATACTTCGCCATTATCAGGGTTTGCAAAAGAAGGCAGTTTTGAGACAATTAAATCTTTGTCACCATTGGGTTTTACCCGAATTACCTTGCCATTATTGAATCCAGAGCCCGTCTCTGTAATCCAAATATTGCCGTCGTTATCGGCTTCTACACCCGCTGGCCCTATAAAATTGCCTGCAACGGGTGTTAATTGAGCAAAAGAATGTGTTAAGAAAAAAGGAAGGAAGCTGAGAATAATGTTTAATTTTTTCATCTGTCAAATGGTTTTTTTGTTAAAGAATGAGGATGCATAAATTTTTGTGTTTTGTAAAAAAATAAAGCATTACAATAATACAAAATATTTAGGTTAAACACAAGTCATTTGTGTTGCTTTTAAAAGTTGAGAGGTATTCATTTTTAAGATAATGTAATCATAAACTCCGAACCGACCCCCTCAGTACTCACCACTTCCAAAGCCCCACCATGTCCTTTCGTCACAATATCATAAGCCAAAGAAAGCCCTAAACCCGTGCCTTGCCCCGTAGGTTTTGTTGTAAAAAAAGGTTGAAAAACTTTAGCTCTCACGCTTTCGGTCATTCCCATTCCATTGTCTTTAACTTTTATAACTATTTGATTATCAATAAGTTGTGTGCTCAAAAATACTGAGGGGGTGTAGTTGTCATCCGAACTTTCCAAGGGTTTTAAACTCTTGGAGAGTTGTTGCGACCGTTGATTAACCGCATAAAATGCATTATTAATCAAGTTCAATAAGACCCGTCCAATGTCTTGTTGAATGATGCTGATTTTAGGTAAGTTTTCATCAAAATCAGTCTTAAAATCAGCATTAAACGACTTATCTTTTGCTCTTAAACCATGATAACTCAAACGTAAATATTCATCAGCCAAAGCATTTATGTCTGATAATTCCTTTACGCCCGTGCTTGCACGAGAGTGTTCGAGCATGCCTTTCACAATGCTTGATGCCCGCTTGCCGTGGTGGTTTATCTTCTCTTGGTTTTGACTTAAATCTGTTAAAAGTTCATTGATATAATCTTTGTCTTTTTCGGGAATTTCAATCTTTGACATTTCTTCTTTTAAATCATGCGCTAAATCCACGCTCAATTCCGAGAAGTTGTTGACGAAATTCAAAGGGTTTTGAATCTCGTGTGCGATGCCCGCCGTGAGTTCGCCCAAGCTCGCCAATTTTTCGGATTGAATGAGTTGCGTTTGAGTGGCTTTGAGCGTTTGGAGTGATTGATTCAGCTCGGCGGTGCGTTCTTTCACCTGTATTTCTAAGTTTTCTTTTTGCTGTTCGATGAGCTTATTGCGCTCAATTTCTATCTCTTTTTCACGTTGCTCTTTTTCAATGGCATTTGTTATAGAACGGTTGCGATATTGATTGAAACGACTGACCAATGCACCCGAAAAAACAACAACCAACCATGTTAAGCAAAAACCTTCAATGGCAGAGAAGTAGCCCATAATGGATTTCATAATTGAAACCTCCCAAAAGAAATAAACAGTACCATTTATGAAACTGATTAACCAAAGAGAAAAGAGTGGGGCGGTAGCGACTAAAGAAAATTTAGCGTTGGCGTGACCTTCTTTTACCAACAAAATATTTATGATAAAAAGAGGCAGGTAGGTCAATCGGATAACCAATTCGGAAAAGAACTCCTTATCAGACACTATATTATTTGGAAAATTATAGATAAATAAGGTGCTAATGGCAGACAAAGCCGTTAGACCGAGCGCATAAGTGATGAATTTATTGAATCTATAGCGTTGTATTTCAGGTTGTAAAAACAGACGAATACTGGCTATAAAAAACACGAAAAAGAATATAAAAAAGAAGTTTTGACAGAAACTAAAAAACAACGGATATTCATAAAAATAAGCGGGTTGTATGGCTTCTGAATGTCTATCAAGGGTAAAAAATAAAAGACTTAATCCAAAATATAAATACACTCTGTCTTTGGTTGAATAGTAGATGAATAGGTTGTAAAAAGTTGCCAAAAGCAATATTCCAACCATTATACCTTCAAATAAATGATGTTTCCACGCTTCATCTACTTTATATGCTTCAAAAACGGCTTGTCTCATTTGTTCTTGAGTCTGTAAATTAGGGGCAGCATTGCGCAATCTTGGATGCCAAAAAATTACTTCTAATCGTTGATAAATAATGACTTCTTCGTCACCTTCTAACTCAAAATAAATTTGGCTTTGTTCATTTAACCCACTTGAATTATCAGTTTGAGACAAACTGACTAAATTTCCTGTTCTTTGGTGTGTCCATTCTCCCGCCGTATCTCGCTGATACATGTCAAAATAATCGCTGCCATTGTTAAGCAAATAGACTTTTATATTGTCCTCTTGTGTATTTTTAATGCGCATTCTAACCCAATAAGTTCTTGGCTTTTTATCAACTTCTGAATTAGAATTATAATGAAATTGCTCATTTTGAGGTGATTGAAGGACTTGTTCAAAAGTCAAATTGTTGTTCCAATCTTCCAAAATTTGATAATGGGCTGTATCGAGTTTGAAGTAATCAGATTCAAGTGTCAAATAATAAACAGGCGGTAGATTGTTTTGAGTGAAACAATCTGCTATAAAAGAAGTCCCAAAAAAAATGATGCAAAGCAATTTTTTCATGTTTGTTTAGATTAAATTTAATTTTAGGATAAATTCTGTACCGACCCCCTCCGTTGAAACCACTTCCAAAGCCCCACCATGCCCTTTCGTCACAATATCATAAGCCAAAGAAAGCCCTAAACCCGTGCCCTGTCCCGTAGGTTTTGTCGTAAAAAAAGGTTGAAAGACCTTGGCTTTCACGCTTTCGGTCATTCCCATTCCATTGTCTTTTACTTTTATAACTATTAGATTATCAATGAGTTGTGTGGTCAAAAATACTGAGGGGGTATAGTTGTCATCCGAACTCTCCAAGGGTTTTAAACCCTTGGAAAGTTGTGCTCGTTGGTTAACCGCATAAAAAGCATTATTAATTAAATTCAATAAAACCCGTCCCAAATCTTGAGGAATGACTGCAATTCTCGGCAAGTTTTCATCAAAATTGGTCTCCATATTTGCATTAAACGACTTATCTTTTGCTCTTAAACCATGATAACTCAAACGCAAATATTCATCCGCTAATTTATTCATATCAGTCAATTCCTTCACGCCTGTGCTCGCACGAGAGTGTTCGAGCATGCCTTTCACGATGCTACTTGCCCGCTTGCCGTGGTGATTGATTTTTTCTAAATTAGATTTTAAATCATTTGAAATGGCTTTGACTTCTTCGTTGTTACCCTTGTCCATTTCTTCAATCATTTCATCCATTAATTCGTTGCTTAATTCAGAAAAATTAGTGACAAAATTTAACGGGTTTTGAATCTCATGCGCTATGCCCGCAGTGAGTTCACCGAGAGAAGCGAGTTTTTCTTTTTGAACAAGTTGTGTTTGCGTTGTTTTTAACTCACTTAAAGATTTTTCAAGTTCATTGGTACGCTCTTTTACTTGTTTTTCAAGCGTTTCATTCTGCGTTTCTAAAAGGGCATTTTTTTCTTCCGAAAGTTGCACGACTTGCTTGGCATTTTCTCTAACATCGTGAACAATTTCTTTAAAGCGCATGGCAACATAAGCGAGCATTCCGAAAGGAAAGGAAAGAAATAAGCCTGTTTGATAGATAGCAAAAGTACGATAATCAAGTGATTTTGACGCTGTTATAAGGATGACCCAAATCCATGAAAAGAATAATCCTGCAACGATTGCCCATTGCGCTCCCTTTAATGTTTTACGAGATGAAACGATATAATAAAGACAAATAGCCAATGGTAAAAGACCGATGTAAGAATCGATTTTCTTTAAAAAATCATTGTCAAAAAACGTTTCATATAGAGCAACCATAAAGAGCAAAGACAAAATAACTTTGAGCGGAGTCGTTACTTTTCTATTAAAAATTTTGACAATCAGATATGGCTCAAGTACAATAATAAATGCACTTGTTAGAGATGATAAATGGGCTCTTATGTAGAACAAAAAATAAGGTACAATTGGGCTATGAGGAATACTTGCAGAGATAGAATTTAAAGTTAAAACCGAAGAAGTTATAGCGATTAAACGCAAGTTTTTTTCTTCGGGATTTTGAAAAGCCAACAGCCAAAACAGAACAGTCAATAACACACTCACGACAACCCAAAGCGTGATATAAACAGGCTCTTCATTGACATGCTCGATAAATTTAGCTACATCTTTTGATCCTTGAAGTGTAAAATAGATAGGCTCTTTTAATTTTTTAGATGAAAATGGGGAAACATAATCAACGAAATGAAACGACAAAACATGGGTGTCTCTAAGCGAAATATCTAAGCGAAATGGAACTTTATGAATAGGGCAGAATTCTTTAAACGGCTGTCCGTCCAAACCCGAATTGCCATATTTTTGTATCAATTGACCGTCTATATATAATTCCCCCGCAGCCCATGAAGCGTAGCTCAAATAGAGTGGCATCGAACTAAAAGAGGAGTCTAAACATATTTTTGCCTTCAACCACCCTTCAAAACGTCCATTTTTATCCGCATTTGAGGCTTTAAGTTCAATGGGTCGCAAGCGTTGCCAATTTGAAAAATCCAAATCTTTATGCACCCAAGCCGTGTCATGCCCTTGCTTGAAATACCACGGATACATATAAGTGATAATCGAACTTTCATGCTCTTTACCAAGCATGTAGGATGAAAGCTGAATAATTTGGACTGTGCTATCAATTTGGTCTTTCCACGTTTTGACATTATCAATAAAAGTCGTGTCTTTTTGAATATTGACTTTTCTATTTTCTACTTCCGCCCCAAAATTGTGGGTTTCTCCTTTTTCCCAACCGCCTCGATGAAATTTATACTCGATTTTACCCGCTTTCACTTTCAGCGTAATGGTTTTTTCTCTTACGCCATGTTGCTGCATGAGATAGTTTGGATTAGGTGTTTTAATCCAATCATTGAAAGTGCCACTGATGTAAATGCTGTCATTTATTAGTGGCGTTTCTTCTTTCAGAATAAACGTAACTGTATGTTGTGCTTTTAATATTGGGCATAAAAAAAGGCATAGTAGTAGGTAAAAAGATTGTTTCATTATGGATGAGATATGGTTAATCAATTTCTTTAATTTTGAAGTAAAAAAGGTCAAAATACTGAGGGGGTAGATTTTTTTTAGTTAAATCGCAAACAGGATTTTATACACGGATTACAGGGTTTTAATATTTATCTTACTATAAAGTGATATTAAAAAATCCAAGCTAAACAAATAAATTATGCTTACACGAATAAGACAAATTATGTAACGAATAAAAAATAACATAGTCAATTTGAAGTTTTTTTTGAAACACATAGGCACATAGGACACATAGTTTTTACGAATATTTCTTATAACTCGTTGAAAATCAAACAATTATATATTATTCTATGTGTCCTATGTGCCTATGTGTTTTAAAAAAAATGACCTATTTATTATTTACTTGTTACTATGAATCGAATTTTTTCTAATTTAGATGTAATGATTTAGATTTTTGTATCCGAATTGATCTTATTCACTTTTATATTTGTCTTATTCGGGTTGGCATATTTTATTCGTTTAGTTTGGAAAAATCCTTAAATCATTTTAATCCTTTAATCCGTGTATAGGGTAAAACGGAAATGCAAAAACTAATTTTTATGCGCTTTTGATTTCAAAATTCCACCCGTAGCCTCTTTAATACTTTGTACAAAAATAAAGGCTTTAGAATCTATTTTCATCACGGCTTCCTCAATCTGTTTTATCTCCAAGCGGGTTACAATCGTCACCACAATTTCGCAATCAGTTTTAATATCAAAACTGCCTGGCAAGTAACCTCGCTCACCTTTATAAACCGTAATTCCTTTACCTAACTCATTGACTAAGAAGCTTTTAACTTCTTCGGGCTGCGTTGAAATGATGTTTAAAGCGGTAAATTCTTCGATGCCATCTACCACATAATCCGTCGCACGAGTGGCAGTAAAATAGGTAATAATCGAGTACATCGCCGTCTCAATACCGAACTGAAAAGCGGCAATGGCGAATATAATCGTATTGAAAAGCATAATGATTTCGCTGTTAGAAAAACCCGTCCGCCGCTTCGTAAACACTGCAATTACTTCCGCACCATCAATCACGCCGCCGCCTCGAATAACCAAGCCAACACCCGTACCAATCAAGATGCCACCAAAAATGGCAATCAACAATTTATCATGTGTAATGGGCGTGATTTCAACGAAAAGCAAGCCCAATGAAAGCAACGCAACGGCAATTGTGGTTTGAACGGCAAAGGTTTTTCCAATCCGAATATAGCCTAAGTAGATAAAGACGACATTCAAAACGATGACCAAAAAACTGATGTTGATGTGAAATATTTCGTGCAACAAAATGGATATGCCCGTGATGCCGCCGTCCATAAATCGGTTCGGAATCATAAATCCTTTCATGGCCAAAACAGCCAAACCTGTTCCTAAAGCTAAATGCAATAGATTTTTGATGTTCCAAACACTGTCCCACTCAATGCGGTCACTTTTGTACTTTTTTGTCATACTCAAAGATTTGTTTTTTTTTAACGCTAAGTTAAAATGCCATTTTTATTTTCTCTCGTAAATAAACATAATTTGTAAATAAGTTGGTTGAAAAAAAAACATTATTTAAAAATTTTAATTAGAAGATAAAGCACCCCCTCAGTATTTCTACTTAAAAATGTTTATTCCTCTTTTCTTGTAAGGTGAATAATTTGTGATAAACACATCATTACTTTGTGCAAAATTTTATAATGAAGAAAAAATTTCTGTTCTTTTTATGGCTTTTGGCTTGTTCCAACAGCTTGATTTCACAAGTAAAAGTGAAATCCAAAAATTTGTCTAATAGCAATAGTTTTGTTGATTTAATCCAAAAAGCACATCGTTTTGATGCGTTTCATAAGCAAAAAGCGGTTGTTTTTGACGTAGAAAGCGTTTCGGAAGGAAAAGCAACGCCTTTTTCCACCATTACATCCCTCACAGGTAGTGGCAAAATTAAGTTCGAAAGTTCAAATGGTAAAACCGTTGTTTTTGACGGAAAAAAGACTTGGATAACTCCCGCAAACACAGATTATCCACGAGCAAGATTTGATATTTTCACCTACCATTATTTTTTTATGGCTCCTTTTAAGCTTTCAGATAAAGGTGCAAAATGGGAATTACTGTCCGATAAAGTCTATGATTTCAACGATTATGCTCGGGCTAAACTAACATTTCAAAGCGAAACAGGTGACTCTCCCAATGATTGGTACATTGCCCATCGCAATAAAGCCACAAATTATTTAGAGGCTCTTTCTTACATAGTCACGTATGGTGGCAAGCCAGTAGCTGAGGCTGAAAAAAAGGCGAGTGCCATTTTTTACAGTGATTGGAAGTCTGTAGAAGGCGTGATGTTCGCAACCACATGGAAATTTATGAATTGGTCAGACGATAAGGGTTTTTTCAATCCCAAAGGTGAGATAAAAATCAAAAATATTCGCTTTGTGATACCCACTGAAAAAACATTTTTAGTTCCACTTGATTCTAAAGAAATAGGTTTGTAAAAATAGCACCCCCTCAGTATTTTTTTGGTTTTTTAGAGCCAAATACTGAGGGGGTGTTTTATAAAACCCTTTTTTGTTTTTCAAGCATTAAGTGCAAGGATAAAATTAAACACATAGGTGCTGTGTTACCATCCAAATAAAATATGATGTTTTTTCAAAAAAAGATTAATAATCATATTTCATTTTGGGCAACAAGCATTTAAAAT
>JAYTMW010000046.1:0-3525 GCA_043728105.1 Saprospiraceae bacterium
TATCTTCCATCAAAAAAGCTGTATTATTTTGTAAAGTTATCAGAAATGTGATAATTGTCGGAGTAAACTATAATTGGCTGTCTCATACTGTAGGATGTCAGCCAATTGACAAGTAGTTTTTGATTGATTATGTCCTTTGTAGTGTCTGCTCAATATATTTACTGCTGCCAATAGGCTTGCAGGCAACGTTTACGTGTTTATTTAGTTGCGGGATTGACTTGATAATGATGATTGAAAATATTAGTTCACAATAAAATTTTATACAAATGCTGAATAGATGGGATATAATGGATGTGCTTGAAGAAAGAAGCACGAATATAAAATTTGGGGAGGTCTTGGTGACGATTATTAATAAGGCTGATTTTAATGAAATTGCCAGGCAAATTTTAAATAAAATGAAGCCCAATAGCGACACTCCGCTGCAATTGAATAAACACGATGTTGGGCGATGGTTGGAATTTGAAAAACAGAAGCCTATTATTGGGGAAAAAGTTTGGATATGGCAAAAAGGATGGGATCGCCCGTTGATTAGAGTTATAGATGAAGAATATATGAAAGATGTTGAAGATATGTGGTGGTGTCAGTTTGTACTGCCAACTATTGCCTAACGTATCAGGTATTGCTGTCAGGCGGGGGTTTTTATAACGTCCCGCCCGGAACTGAAGCCCAATTGAAAAACTGAAGTTGAAGATAACGACAAAAAGCTAAATTGAAAAACGTCCTGCCCGAACAACTGCTGCCATGTTGTTGCTGATGAAGATAACAACGTCCTGCCCCAATAACGCCAAACCCCATGTTACTTGCATGTGGCTTGTCTGCATGAATTAAAGGCCTTCGAGTGTGTCGTAAAGGTCAAACTCATGAACGATAAGAAGCTTTGTCCCTTGCTTACGATGTTTGATTGCTTCTTCGATTTTGCGTCCATAACAAGTAAATGCCCAACATGAATTTTTTTCGTCGCAAACTACAAGGTAATTAAGTTTTGAGCTTACATTGTCCACCACAAAGCCACCATACAATTCTATTTTTTCTGCAATTTCTCTGCGTTTAAATTTCTTTGAATTTCCTGTTATGCAAAAAATGTTTTCTTGAATTGTTATTGTTGGGTCAATTTGATAAAAGCCTGTTTTGAGGGAAGAAAGTAATGCAGAGTTTGAACTGTCTTCTTTGTCACCCACCAAAGCTTTACAGAAATTAAGTAAAGCCTCATGTTCCTCGGTTGTAATTATTTTGTCTTGTATAATATTTGTCGTTAAGTTATAAAGTTCGTCATACGGCCAGGTGTTTTTTAAGAAGTCATGTTCCTCCAACCATTGGTCTAAGTACTCAAGTTCTTTAATATTAATTTCATTGTCAATTGTAATACCCTTTACAATTCCTGTCAAAGATTGAATGCCAGAGGTGATAGCATCAAAATATCCAGTTTTGTTAATGTACTGGTTGCAGAACCAAATAATATTCTCGCTTTCTTCGTGTGTCAGAATGTTGTCGGCTAAGGCTTGGCGGATAATGTCGATTATTTCTTTGTAAGGTTGCTTGTCCTCGTAAGCCTTATGAGAATTAATCCATGTTACGACTTCGCTGTGTTCTTTGTCGTTAATAACGCTGTCACTTTTGATGCCTTTTATGATACCAACAAGTGTCTGCAAGTCCTTTTCAATTAATGAAGGGTTTGAGAAACGTTTGAAAGACCCGTTGTCGAAATTGTCAAATTTTTTTGTGTCCATAGAAAAGTGTTATTGAAATATTAGGGTGTTGCATTTTGCCATTGCAAGTAACGGTTCTGGTATTGCCGCAGTTGTGGATTTTGAAAACCGTCAACCGAATTAAGCACTAAAGGTTCATAGTAGCACAACTGTTCAATTACTTCCGTCAGCCCCCATTGCGGCAATACCATGTTAGCGGTTCGTGCTTCTGTTATTCGTATATGTCCCTACCGTCTCTTGTCAACATATAGCCAAGCTCCGTTGCTTGTCCTGTTATCTTCATCATAACCGCCAGTAATTAAGACCTGTCCGTTGTCCAGCATAGTGGCGCAAGAGAATAAACGAACAGTGCCCATGCTACCTTGCAACGAATAAAATGTCTCTGTCTTGAAATCAAAAATTTCAGCTTTATCAGAACCTCCTCCAATAAAAGCATTCTTGTCGTGGAGTAAAATAGTGGTCCCTTTGTGTTTGTATCGCGGATAATTCATGTTTGGAAGAGAAACAAATTGAGAGGTCTTGGGGTCATACATTTCGGCAGATAAATAAACGCCTTTTGAATCTCGCTGGTCAGAACCTCCGTTAATCATTACTTTTCCGTCAGAAAGCAGAACCGCATCATGTTTATGACGTGGTATTTTCATACTTCCTGTTTCAATAAACGTGTTTGACTTAATATCATAAATTTCAGCGCTGACATAGATTTTTACATTTTGTTTTCTGTCTCTGTGGCCTCCTGCTATCAGAACATTTCCATTTTTCAAAAGCGTTGCCGTGTGAGATTCACGAGCTACTGTCATTGAACCGGCAGGTATAAATCTGTTTGTTTGAATATCATAAATTTCTGCCGATGATAAAAATGTCCAACCGATTCCAACCCCTCCTGCAAAAAGTATTTTTCCATTGTAAAGCAATGTGGCGGTATGTCCACTTCGTGCCGTGTTCATGCTTGGCCCTGGTAAAAATGATTTTGTTTGCGGGTCATAGATTTCTATCGTTGAAAGATAGTTGCCGTTATAGCCACCGCATATTAGAACTTTTCCGTCTGGCAATAGCGTGGCAGAATGTGCGGAACGGGAAGCGTTTAAATTATTTACAGCAGTAAAGGTTTTTGAAGATGGATTATAAATTTCAGTGCTTGATGAAAAATTGCTTTCTCCTGAAAATCCTCCGCAAACCAAAACTGTCCCATCTTTTAAAAGAGTTGCTGAATGGTCTGCACGAGGAGTTTGCATTTTTGCAGTCGGAATAATAAGACCTGAAGCATTGCTGTCAGTGGATGGAATGTTCAAACTGTCCGAAAAATCATTGGAAGCTAACTGGAGCGATTTGCTGGAATTGTTTTCCGATTTAAAACTTTTATCTCCGCAAGAAAAGAGTGTAAATATTAAAGTGGCTATTATTAATAATTCCTTTGTCATTTGTTTTTAAGTTTTTTACTATCAGTATGTCTGGTCATAGTTACACTGTCGTCATAGCATGACCGCTAACGATTACGGCTTGGCGATGTGGCGGTATTTGAAAATCGTCAGCCCGTAACTGTTGCTAAATTTATAAATAAAAGTTCATTGTTTATTCTATTGCTTGGTGTTATTCGTCGGCAGGAACTGAAGCCGAATAGCGAACAAAAAGTTGAGAATATATTCGTCGCCCCGCCATATTGCCAAACCGCCTGTTGTACTAAACCTTCGGTAGTTTGTAAGCCTCTCTAAGATTAAAGAGACTTTGTATATTCTGGATTAAAAATCCACTTTATGCAAACAACAAAACAAGCTACCGGGCTGCGTACCGCTGCCAAAGATTATGAAACAATTGTACA
>JAYTMW010000047.1:0-6829 GCA_043728105.1 Saprospiraceae bacterium
TTTTATTGCTCTCAACAGGCACATGGTCTATCTGTTTAAACCCATTTAATACCGAACCTTTGACGGCTTCGGAGTTTGAAAAAGATTGCCTATTTTACATGCGTCCCGATGGAGCAAGTGTGAAAGCGTCACGTCTTTTTCTGGGTAAAATCCATGATGAAGCGGTGGAAAAATTAACGTCAAAATTTCACCAAAAACCCGATGCGATTCGTGAAATTCGTTTTGATGATGAAATTTATACAAAAATACTGAGGGGCCTCCTTGATGATAAAAATGCTCAAACTTTAATAGCGTTTTATCACATTTTAATCTTTGATTTAATAAAAATTCAAGTAGAAAAAATCAAATTAGCGGCGGGTTCAGTAGAGTATGAAAAGATTATTATTGATGGCGGTTTTGCTAAAAATGAGTTGTATTTAACGATGCTCAAACGGGCTTTACCCGATGTGAAAATAGAGCCAAGTGATATGCCACAAGGTACGGCTTTGGGTGCAGCGTTGGCACTCATGTAGCGGCGGTTTTTACCGCCGAGTGGCCGTTCAATAGGCGGTTAAAACCGCCGCTACACTCTTGATAATCAATCAGTTATTATTCAATCGGCGGTTGAAACCGCCGCTACAAAAACATAAAATAATGCTATCATATAATCCAAACTATCCAGCGATTGATGACTTGCGCAACAAGGCGAAATCCCGTATTCCAAAATTCGTTTTTGAATATTTAGACGGCGGCTGCAACGAAGATGTGAACCTCGCCCGCAACACCGCCGAAATCAGAGACGTGCAGCTCAAACCATATTATTTGCGCCAACACGCAGCCCCAGAACTCAAAACGGAGCTGTTTGGACACGTTTACGATGCGCCTTTTGGCATTTCGCCCATTGGCTTGCAGGGTTTGATTTGGCCTAATTCGCCTGAAATATTGGCAAAAGCGGCGGTAAAACACAATATCCCCTTCATTTTAAGCACCGTCACGACCACGAGTATCGAGCGTGCGGCTGAAATCACGGACGGTAAATTTTGGTTTCAACTCTATCACCCTGCCGACAATGCGTTGCGGGATGATATATTGGTGAGGGCAGAAGTGGCAAGCTGCAAAGTATTGGTTTTGTTATGCGATGTACCGAGTTTTGGTTTTCGTCCACGTGACATTCGCAACGGTTTGGCGATGCCACCAAAGTTGAATTTAAGTAATATTATCCAATCAATTGCGCACCCATATTGGGGTATCCAAACACTCGTGCATGGAATTCCGAACTTTGCGACCCTCAAAAAATATATGCCAAAAGGTTTGGATATGACGCAGTTGGGCGCATTTATGAATCAAACCTTTTCGGGCAGACTCAACGAAGAAAAAATATCCGCTATTCGGGATAAATGGAAAGGTAAAATCGTACTAAAAGGCGTGGCTTCGGAAGAAGATACCGACATGGCCATTCGCTTAGGATTAGACGGTATCATCGTATCGAATCACGGCGGCAGACAACTTGACGCAGGTGAATCTTCCATAAAATCACTCGCCCCGATTGTCGAAAATTATAAGGGTAAAATCAAAATAATGATGGATAGTGGGATGCGTTCTGGACCTGATATTGCGAGAACTTTGGCAAGTGGTGCGGAGTTCGCTTTTTTGGGTCGCACGTTTATGTATAGCGTGGCGGCGTTGGGCAATGAAGGCGGCAATCACGCTATCAGCCTTTTGAAAACACAATTAGGACAAATTATGGATCAAGTGAATTGTGCAAAAATTGAAGATTTATCGAGGCATTTGATAAAATGAGAAAAAATACTGAGGGGTACTCATTTTAATTCCGTTTATATCTACTACCCGAAGCAATCGTAGAGGTGACACCATTCGTGGTAGTTTTTTCTACTGCTTCATAACTCAAATCGCCTTTTGCGTCAATGAAAAGTTTTTCAGTATCACCTGCCGCTATGCGCTTGAAGACACCTGCATTTGGATCTAAATCCGTGATTTCAAAAGAACCATCTGCTTTGATACTCCACTTAAATAGTGGAGAATCACCTTGTGAAGCTACTAACTTTCCCGTGCCGTCACCATTGAAGACTACTTCGCCTGTTATGCCCAAAAATTTTAGAAATTCATAATCGTCTTTCGTGAAAATAGTCCACTCACTGTCTTCCAATTTACCATTTTCATTACCATCATTGCCAGTTTGATACATCAGCCATTTGCCCACAATGGGAGAATTTGACGTGGCATTTTCTTTTTTACAAGAAACGTTTGAAATAATTAATACAACTAAAAGCATCAGCCCTGATGCTAAACGGATTGAATTTTTCATTTTTACAATAATTTTTTATGGATTAATAAAATGTATTTTAAACAATAAATAAGCTAAAATAAAGGCGAAAGGGTTGCATAAAGCATTGAAACACAATGTTTTATCTTTTTAATTTTCTGAAACCATATTTATTTAATTATTTCTGAATGCCGAAAAAAAACTTAAAAAGCATAACCCAAACTAAAACAAATACGAGGAAAAATGCCTGTTTTCATATTCGATAATTGCTTCAAAAGTTTTGAAGCGTCGTCTTTTTCGTCAATCACGGTGGGTACATTTCCGATTTTGTAATAGCCTATCCCGAAGTTAAAATCAGTCGTAAAACCCTTATCTCTTATCTTTTGCTTGCCTATCATAATGCCATAACTCGTCAAGTCAGAAGGGATGTATATTTTGGCGGTTGTGGTACTTGTAGCCGTCGTAGATACCTTGTGAGAAAACACATCCGCTATCCGAAACAAATAGTAGCCACCTACATAAAAGCCGTTCAACGGAGCCTTAGTTTTGGAAGTATAAAGCCGTGGCTCAACCGAAAAACCCGTCGAAGCATCTTCCAAAGAAACGTAGCCATAGCTTGTAGTAGGCTCGCCAAAAGACATGGACGGGAAATACAAACCATTCACAACCAAGGAAAAATGCCCTCCAAAGCCTCTCTCATACCCAATACTGAGGGGGGATAAAAGATTGGTTTTCAACACATTCATTCGTGGTTTTGGGTCAGATATTGCCTTGGTTTCTTGTCCGTTTAGTCCATTTTTAAAGTATGTGAAAAATAACAGGGCTAAAATTATGTAGGGTTTCATTTTTTATATTTTTAAGGTAAAACATTGAAAATCAATTAGTTACGAATTTTATATCTTTGAATGCAATCATTATGGGCGATAGGTAGCCCTCGTAGATAAAATGATGATAAGTCCAAAACCATCTGGAAAATCTTCTTTAGGTATCATTTTGAAATCAAGCGTGATGGGCGTTCCATTTTTCACCGAATTGGCGAAATTGGTTGACAACAAGAGGTTTGAAAAAGGTGAATTTTGATTTGACCCAAATGCCATTATGGCAGGATTGCCACTGACTAAAGTAAAATCGCATAAATCTTTTACACCAAAATTTCCGATAACAGGGAAGCCCGCTTTCAGTTCGTAAGTCTGTAATTTTTTGCAGCGGTCTTGATTAAAACCCACTGAAAGAGAATTGACGATAAAAGAATCGAGCTTAGAAGGGTCAATATTATACCTTTTTACGAAGGTGTCTCGGAGATTCAAAGTGTAAGTTCTTTGATACAATTCACCCGTTTTACTGGCGTTGGATTTAAGGACTTCAGCTTGGATATCGAGTTGCACACGTACACCGTTTAGAGGATTAAACTCAGTTGAGCGACAAGCAGTGAGTGCCAAAAATATTAACAATAAAATGCAGGGGTTTAATAATTTTTTCATTTGTCATGTTTGTTTTTGATAAAATAGAGTTAACTTAATCTAATAAAAGTTAAAAACAAGGTTAAAATTTGCATAGTGTTTCTCGATAGTAAAGTTAGGGTTAAAATGTAAATTGGTCTTTTACCGCATATTCTTATTCAAATACTGAGGGGGTCAAAAAGGGTGTAGTTCCAATTAAATGTATTTACTCACTGTTTTATGCTGCGCATAAAAAGCGTACTTAAAAAAAGACTAAATGGTTTGAACTAATTTTTCCCAATAGAAATTTTTCCAAAATTTCTATTGGGAAAAATTAGTTCAAACCACTTAGTCCTTTTTTTAGTACGCCTTTTATGCGCAGCATAAAACAGTGAATAAATACATTAAATGAGAACTACACCCTATCAATAATGCTCGTTTTGATAAAAATACTGAGGGGGTAAAATCAAAATGATTTTACCCCCTCAGTATTTTTAGATTTTTATAATGAATTGATTTTCAACTACTTACAAAATAACACTATCAACCAAAAACTATCAACTAAACTATCTCTTTCTTGTCAACATATCAAGCATAAAACCAATATCAAAATCATCGTCTTCTTCCAATTCGTAGCTTTTAACAAAATCCTTAAAACCTTCCTGAGTCTGAATAAAACCAAGCCATTGCGTATATTGATTTTCTTGTTGCTTAATCATTTTTAAAAAATCATTCACCTTATAGTGCATTCTATTTCGGTTCAAATCAAACAAATGCCCATAAGGAAACATCGGGTTCGCTGCGGGTGAACCCATTTCTAATTTTATATGGAACTCATCAATTTGCTTTTTTAAGGCATCATTAAAATACCTAAGTTGCTTATCATCAAAAGCCGTGAGGGCGTTACCTCGGTCTTCAAGAAGCGACATTTGCAATTCGAGTAAGCGGATATAATCGTCTTCATTGTAAGCCGCTGTGATTTGCTGCATGATGTCGGTTTTCCAAATTCTGCGCTCTTCATCCTGTTCAGTATCGGGGTGAAAATTTTTGACCAAATCCATATAAATTTGTTTGGTCGTTTTGCTGATGGCAGATTCGGCTACTTTTTTGCGCTCCTCACTTTCGATTTGCTTATCACTTTTTTTCTTTTGAGCGTCCCTTTCAGCTTTTTGTTGCTTGGCTTCAGCTTGTTTTTGCTCATGTTTTTGCTTTGCCTCAGCTATTTTTTCAAACAATTTTGGGTTGTTGAAAGGGTCTTTGGAGTCTTCAATATCGTCGGGGTCAATGTCCACGTCAAATTGTTCTTTAAAAATAGAAATGATATAATCTTTACTCATTTCATGACCTTCCGCTTGGATTTCATCAAAACTATCTTCGGAATATTTATCAAAAATGGCTTTGATGTCTTTATCAACCTTTGCATTATTCAAAAAGAGGTCTGCCATTTCAAATAAAATGGCTTCATATTTTTCCTGTTGTTTCTTTTTCAGACCATTAGAGAAAGAAATTTGATCGAAATGCAAAATAAATTTTTTCCAAATCTCAAACATACGCTCCTCGGTAGGGCGAATTTTGCTTTGTGCCAATTTGCCCAATTCAAGCGCAACTTCTTTACTCTCCTCAATTTGAAGTTTTAAAATTTTTATTTTTTGTAGATAACCATTGAACCGTTTTTGTTCCTTGGACAAAACGCCTTTCAGTTCAGCTGTTTTGATTATTTGGGTTTGTTTTGTCATTTTCTCTTATTTAAAAATTGAGGCGTAAAAATAAGACTTTTGATTTTTTGAAAGACTTTTTTCTAACATAATTTTATAAATTCTGAAAAAAGTCAAACCAATATCCCTCATAATTAAGTAAAATACTGAGGGGTATAACTCATTTCAGCATAAACATAATCTTTTTTCAATACTTTAGCTTGCGAGGTAAAACACGCGACATTGTTCGCTTCGCTCACTCGTCGCTAAGGGGACTTTTTCGGATGCACATCATTTTTTGCGCTTTGGCGCAAAAAATGATGTGCATCCATGAAAGCCCTTCTGGCGACGAGTGAGCGAAGCGAACAATGTTGCGTGTTTTGCCTCGCAAGCTAAGTAATTATAATTTTTTTTAAAGTAAAAAACTCAACGGATAAAATCTACCTTTGCAAACCAAATTCAATTTCTTGAACCAAATTCATTTTTATGAAAAGTGAGAAAAAAAGTATTCAAGTTTCTTCTGAAATTAATACACTTAAAAGAGTCATTGTGCATCGCCCCGATGAAGGTATTTCACGGATTTCGCCACGCAGAGCCGAGGAATTATTGTTTGATGACATCGTACATTTGCCCAACATGCAAGAAGAACACGACATTTTTACGGATGTTTTGAAAGCATTTTTAGGCGAAGACAATGTGTTAGAAACCAGTCAATTGCTCGTTGAAGCTTTGTCAAGCGACGAAGCGACGAAGATGGAAATGATCGAGAAAATCATTGATTATGAAGAATTGCCTGAGACTTTTGTCAAATTACTAAGCAATTTGAGCAACGAAGAACTTGCGGATACCTTAATAACGGGTTATTTGGAACGTGAAAAACACATTCTTTTTGACCCCATTCCTAATTTTATTTTCACCCGTGACATCGCCGTCACCGTCAACGACCATATTTTGATTTTGAAGGCGGCGAAAATGGCTCGATTCCGTGAAAACTTTTTAGCCCGATTTATTTTTTGGGCGCACCCGATTTTTGGCGCATGTCGTGAAGCAGGTAAAATCATCAATTTGAATCGGGTTGACCAATTTCCACCGTCAAAAAAAGGGGAAAGTGTGAGCATAGAAGGCGGCGATTGTATGATGATGACCAAAGATTATCTCCTAATCGGTTGCTCCGAACGCACAAACGCCTACACGATTCGTCTGTTAAAAGATGTGCTTTTTGAAAAAGGTGTGGTCAAAAATGTGGTTCAAGTTAATATTCCAACCGACCGTGCCTACATGCACATTGATACAATTTTTACGCAGATAAATTCAAATCATATTACCGCCTTTAAACCAATTGTGGTGGATGGTTTGAGTAGCAACGTTGAGGTGCATCGTTCCAATGGCACTTCCACTTTTTACCCTTCGGTGAAAGATTTTGTAAGGGCAGA
>JAYTMW010000048.1:0-1619 GCA_043728105.1 Saprospiraceae bacterium
ATGTTAAAAATAAATAGCGGTAATGGAACTCTTGGAAGATTAATCCAGGACTCAACCATCGCTGAGAATTTTAATCAGACAATGGTAAATCTTAAAAGAAGTACTAAAGGGTTAAATGAAAATATGGAAGCAGCCAAGCATAATTTTCTTTTGAAGGGATATTTTAATAAAAAAGCTAAAGAAGCTGAAAAATTAAAGAAGGAAGCGGAAGATAAAAAAGCTGAAGAGCAGAAATTAAAAGAAGAGAAAAAATAATTTACTCGTCGGCTATTGGTAATGAAACTGATTTATGTTTTCTTACTTCTCTTACTTTTCCCATTGGTTTAAGATAGTTTTGCTTTACGGTATACAAATCTATTCTCCCACCTAAACCAATGGATGGGGAATTGGTTATATAATCATAACCCGCAAAAAGCGAAAAAGCTCCGAATCCAATAAATCCTCCGGTGAAAATAGATGCAAGTTTTTTCAAACTAAAATCATTTTGTAATCCAATATCTGTTATTAACCCAAAGAAAAACGTAGGATCAACGGTTATTTTATCATTTTCATTAAAAATGAAGTCGCCAAAAAACCAGGTATATCCATATCCTATACTAATTGTAGGTGAAACTTCATATTTTCCATTCACATATTCTATTTTACTGAATGAAATTGGAATGGTTGGCGAGCCAAATAACTTTGCTTTATAAACGGTATTGTAATACAATGTATCCGGCCATTTTTTTAAACTATCCGGTATAATTTGATTATTTAATGTAGACTGGAATTGATAGCCTCTCATAGTTAAAAATTTAACGATAGGACTTTTTTCTACTTGGCCAAACGAAATAAGTGAAATTCCGAAAGTTAATAAACATAGAAAAATTGTTTTCATTTTATATATCATTAATAATCGATGTTTAAATTTGTTTGTCATTGTTTATTGACGTTCTTTTATTTTCAACAGTTTTAGCCATGCCTGCTAGTTCAACATACTCTTTTGTAATCTCACTTAATTCATGTTCTGTCTTTTCTTCTATATTAATTATTTCATTATTGGCTTTTTCATGGGATGCAACTAATTCATTCAGCTTTATATGAAGGGAAATAGAAAGCCGGTTAAACGTTTTCTGGATGAAGAATAAACTTAAAAATGTAACTCCTAGAATTATTTCACCAATACTTTTATGAATGCTTTGATGATAAAATTCTTTACTTAAAAACCATGTAATAACAAGACAAAGTGCTGCGATAAACGTAATGGAATTACCAAGTATCGACATTACTAGGGTTGATAGCTTTTCAAACCTTGCTTCTAAATTTCTATATCTACTTTTCATTTGCAGTTTTTTAATTATGTATTGAATGGTTATTTTTAAAACAGAAAAGCTGCCGATTCACGGCAGCTTTTCTGTTTTATTAATTGAAAATTAAACAGGTATTAAAATTCTGTCTTCAATTCTACTCTCCGATTTTTGGCTCTGCCCAATGATGTATTGTTATTATCAATTGGTCTTGTCTCACCGTAACCGATTGCTGTTAAACGGGATTCAAATATTCCATTACTCATCAGATAATTTTTAACTGACTCTGTCCGTTTTTGTGACAATGTCATATTGTAAGCGTCTTCTCCCTGA
>JAYTMW010000049.1:0-1745 GCA_043728105.1 Saprospiraceae bacterium
TTTTTTGAGAAATAATGGATTATTTAAAAAGAATTTAACGCAGAGTAAAGGAAATAGAATGACTAAGTTGGGTATATTATTTTTTGTTTAACGCCTTAAATCAATAACTATAATGGTTTTTTGACGATAAATGTCAAGACAAAATTATTTGACACTAAACACATAGGCACTTATGACACATAAAGGTTACATAAAGTGTTGATTATCAGTATTTTATACATAATACTATGTATTATAAGTGCCTACGTATTTAATTTTGTCCTTGCACTTATTTCAAAGCCTTTTGGCACAAAACAATCTCGCTGAAAAAACGCAAAAATACTGAGGGGCCTCTTTTTTTGAATATATTTGCCCATAAAAATCAGAAAAATAATACCCATTCTAAAAACAAATAAAATGACAACCAATTCCAACGACAACCCAATAAATAAAATTGAAACAATTGACCAAGCCCAAACAGACATGTGCAAATCATACGCAAATGGATCTGTTGGTATTATTGCATCAGGCATAATGTGGTTAATTTCTGCAATAATAGTGTCTCAAATGTCAACCAAACAAGGCATTTGGGCATTGCTTATTGGTGGCATGTTTATTCATCCATTGAGCATCATTTTGGGAAAACTTATCGGCGTAAGTGGCGCACATACAAAAGGAAATCCATTAGGCAACCTTGCTATGGAATCAACGATTTTAATGCTCATGTGCATACCACTTGCCGTAGGACTTTCACTATCACACCCAGCATGGTTTTTTCAAGGTATGCTCATGATTATTGGCGGCAGATACTTGACTTTTGCCACTATTTATGGTAAAAAACAATATTGGATATTGGGCGCAATGCTTGGTATTGCATCATTTTTATTGTTCACGTTTAATGCACAGCCGTTTAGTTCTGCCCTTACAGGTTCTTTAATTGAAATTGTTTTTGGCGTTTATATGTATGTTAGTTTTCGTAAAGAATAAGAGGTAAATATTCTAACTCAAAACCAAAAATACTGAAAGGGATACCCAACCAAACTTAAATAGAAAAATATTAGACCTTGAAAAAACCATCAAATTAAACGTTGTAATTACTTTACTTCTTTCAATTTGCTAAAATCAAGTCGCTTTTTACATATAGCTGGTGAGCCGCCCAAAACTACGATACAGAGTGTATCACATTGATCATCAAAATGATAAACAACTTCATCATCAATTGTACTTGGTAATGGATCAATAAAGACACTCCAAAAAAAAACTGTATCATTTGTCCACTTCCTTAATGTTTTTTCTTCTTTGATATTACTTTGCATAAAATTTTTAATACAATCAGGTGTACCACTTGGGAATTCCTCTGATTTCTTGCAACCATAAAATAACAAAAATACACATAATAGTAGTATTGTCTTTTTCATAAATTCTTTTTTTAATTGATTTCAAACATAATAACTATAAAGACAGTTTTTTAATGTAAGAAGGTTGGGTTGAATACAAATGTAAAGCATTCTCAAGCGCATCTCTTGACCTATTTAAAGTTTATGGTTAACAAACTAATATTTGACATCCCGAATAATCCAAGCAAAAAACACAACTAATTCAACCCTACCCTTTTTTCCACAAACCTTATCCCCTTCCCATTCTATAATGGTGTAATTTTTGTTATGTGTCTTGCGTATTGCGTCGTGTGTATTGCGTTTGACGCACAACGCAAGACTCAATACGCTCTATTTCATCCAAAACAAAGTTAAATGTTAAAAAAAGTC
>JAYTMW010000050.1:0-3959 GCA_043728105.1 Saprospiraceae bacterium
GTTTATATTTTCACTTAAAAATTGATACATTGCTTTATGCCCTCCGATGAATTCAGGGGCGGGTGGAAAACATTGAAAAACATCATCAGTATCGCTTTCTAAAATTTGCTTACTTACAATTGTATCTTTCTTTTCCGCTATAACTTCCGTTTGAGAAAAACCCATTTTACTGAATAAACATAAAACTACAATTGTCAATTTTTTCATCCTTTTTATCCTTTCTTTTTTAGATGCAATTAAGTGTTGTTTTGGTGTGAAAACCATTCCAACTTTTAAAATAAAAAAAAGGAGATAATAACGAGTAAAAAAAACCAATTTAGTGCGCTACGATTTAAGTGCCGATTTTAAAGCCAAGAAAAAACGAAAAGGCGTTGACGATGATGACGATTATTGAGATACTTATGTGATATTTTTAAAAGACATTTGTCAAATAAATACCCCCCTCAGTATTTTCACGATATTGAGGGGATTTTTCATTAAAAACGATTTTAAAATGCGTTTAATAAGAATTTTTTTAATGCTTTTTGTCCTTGTTGTGGCCATGACTCTCAGCCAAGCCCAAGTAAAGTGGTATAAAATAGAAGAAGCCGAAGCGCAAGCTGCCAAGCAAAATAAAAAAATAATGGTCAAGGTATATGCCCCGTGGTGCGGTTGGTGCAAGGAAATGGACAAGGCGACTTTTCCAAATAAACACGTCGCTAAAATTTTGAATGAATCCTACATTCCTGTTCAATTCAATGCTGAACAATTGGGCGATATTAAGTGGGGCAGCACGACATTTAAAGTCGTCAGACCCAAAAACAGTGGTCGCTATCACCAACTCGCTGCCCAATGGCTGAACGGGCAAATGTCCTATCCTACTATTGTTATTTTGGATGAAAACGGACGGGTTATTCAAGCCATGGCGGGCTATCGTAGAGCAGCCGAATTTGAAAAACTAATCGCTTTTTTTGCCACCAATGCGCACCAAAATACGCCGTGGGCAACGTTTGAAAAAGATTATAAACGAAATTAAAATCAATCAACAATGAACAGAGACAAAATTATTTACTGGGTCGCTACGGTCGTAGCCTGTGGCATGATGTCATTTTCAGCTTCCATGTATTTTATGAATACCTACACGGTGAAGGGCTTTTTCACCCAATTTGGTTATCCATCCTACCTTGTCATTCCTTTGGCAACTGCAAAGGTTTTGGGTATTGTGGCGATACTATCTCGCAAAATCACTTGGCTAAAAGAGTGGGCTTATGCAGGATTTTTCTTCGATGGCATATTAGCGACAGCAGCGCATTTGAGCGCAGGTGACGGCGGGCATATCATGGCATTGGTGTTGGTGACAGCTACTTTGGTCTCTTATTTTATGGAAAAAAAATTATTTAACTTGCAGCAAGTTTGATACTCAACTCTATCGTTTCATAGGACTATCATCACACCTCAAATCACCGATGGCATATTGAAATCCGTCCAATAAAAAACGCAATAATTTTGGATTATCAAGGCTTTGTGGATTGTGCGAAGGGGAGGAATAAAAAATCCTGCCTTCTCCATATTTTTTAATCCAAGCCAAGTATTTTATTTTGTCTTTGGGTATCTCTTTTACGCCTGTGATTTTATCAGATTGCATAGACAAAAGTGGTCTGAAATTATAGTCGAAATAGGCATTATTGAAAAAATAAGGTTCATCTACGTGCGTAAATCCTACGCCGTCAAAAGCCTTAACTAATGGATGTTTTGGGTCAACCAATTGCACGTCAATGGCTTGTTGAACGGGGTGATAATCAAAACTGCCGCCCATCATTTTACCAAATTCGGGTGATTTATTTTGCATGACAATTCCGCCATGTAAAACAATCAAACCACCGCCCGAAGACACGTATTTCAACAAATCGTCTTCAAAAACTTGCGCTTTTGCCCTTATTTCTTTTTCTTTTAGTTTTTTATCCTCAGCAATAACATCGTAAAATATATTCCGATTATCGGGTTTAGAACAGTTATTGTTCAACACAACAGCATCGTAAGATTTTAGGTTTTCAAAAGTAAAATCTTTGATATTTTTGGATAAAACAAAATTGTATGCGCCCGATTTTGCGCCCAATATTCGCACCATTTCGTCTGTGTGCGGCACCGTCCAGTGGTTAAAACCTGTGAACAACGAAAATAGCAGCACTGTGCGTTTTTTCATCGGTTTCACGGTTGCCTTCGACGGTGCTTTGGCCTCTAAACTTTTCAACCATTCGGAAGAAACAGGAAATTCGGGCAGGCTTTTTTGGGCTTTCATGAAGCCTAAAAACGTAAAAATTACAAAAACGGATAAGATGCTTTTTTTCATTTTATTTTAAAACTTAGGATAGGATGAAATTAAAATACGAAACAAATATACTAAACCTCTTGACATACAATATGCAGTGTATTAGATTTAAGATTTGACAACTCAGATTTGACAACTTTTAAAAAATTGTCAAATATACCCCCTCAGTATTTCGCCCTCCCAGCCCACTTTTTCAATTGATAAAAAGCGAAAATAGCCAACACCATTTCGCCCAATATACCCCAAAGAAAAATGGGTGAAGGTATGCCGTCTAAAACAAGACTTAGTATGCGACCGACTGATAAACCGCCCATCAAAAAAATGTTTGTAATGGTTGCCGTGAACCAATATTTTTTATTGTAAATACCTATCAACCAAAGGGCAGACATCGCTAAATATAAAACCATAATCGCTCTACATATATTGAGCATATCCACGGTTTCGACGGTGATATTGAGTAACATGGGCAGCACCGTTTTAGGCGCAATACCATAGCCCAAAGCCACGGGAATTAAGATGATAGTGGAGATGATAAGGTGGAGGTTTTTCATCCGATTGATTTATGAATTTACTTAAATAATACTGTTTTCAAAGCTGTTTCAAGCGCAATTTAGTACAATTTTCGTTAAAATATGATGCCTTTGGCTTCATCAAGCTGAAAGCATGACTGAGGGGTCATTCATTTAATATTTTGCAACGCTCCGTGTATTTTAAGTCGTGGGAGCTTCATTTACCTAAAAAATCGTTAATCATTACAGAAAAATAGAAAAGTAAAACGGGGTATTTTCCCAACCTTTTTACCTATTTTCACCCTCAAATAACATCTATGAAAAAATATCTTTATACACTTTTGGCGGATTTAGAAGAAGCCAAAAATAATCGTCCTGCTATTCCTCCTCGCCCGAAGGATGAAATTTTGCCGCTTGAATTTGAGCATTTTTACGAAGACAATTCCGACGAAATCACACCCGAGCCTACGCCCGAAACGCCCACTCGCAAGGGTAATATTCGTGAAAAAATGGGCTTAACCCAAGAGCAATTTCCATCCGCCGATTATTGGTCGGACGAGGAAGCGGCTTTGTTGGAAAAAGCCATAAATGACTTGTTCCAACATTATAATTTGGCGGCGGATTACCCTAAAAATTTGCCCCCCAAAATGGCATATACCACGCTCGTGGGTGCGCTTGAAAAACATGCGCCCATCATGCCTTATGGTGAATGGCATTTAGAATTTTGCAATTATGAACCCTCCGAATGTCCTTTTGGCGAGCATTGTAGCTGCAAAAACATGGAAATACACGATTTTACTGAGGGGGTCGCTTCATCTGATTACGACGAATTGCCGTGGGATATGGACGTTGAAAACCCGAATAATGTGCTGGGCGTTTACAATTATTGCGATGCTTGGTGCGAGCGTTGCGCCTTTAATACCCGTTGCGCTATTAGCCGAAAAGAAGGCGATTTGGAAAACGATGCGATGATAAAATTGGGCTTGTGGCAAGACCATTCAGAGGCACTCGCTGATACCAAAAAATGGTTGAAAACCGAGGCGCAACAAGTCAAAAATTGGATTGAACCACTTGAAGAGGAACGCCAAATATTTGATGCCGAAGAAAATCAAGTGCGGCGAGATGTGGCATCCGTTGCCGTG
>JAYTMW010000051.1:0-3913 GCA_043728105.1 Saprospiraceae bacterium
GCGAGCCTTGTGCATCAGTCGTCGCATCTGTTTTCTAAGGTTTTGGAAAGCGATTCGATTGACAATATTAAAGCCCTTTTTGACGTAAAAATCAGTGCGTATTGGGATGACCATTACACTTTTGATACCCCCTCAGTATTGCGACCAAAAACCATTGGCGACGATGCTTTGAACATCATTATCATCAATACGATAGTACCTTTTCTTTTTTATTATGGAAAAATGAAAAAAGAGGAAACCTATAAAGACCGTGCTTTTGCTTTTTTGGAACAACTCAAACCCGAACCAAATAATATCACGGAAGGTTGGCAACGTTTGGGACTTGAACCAAAATCTGCTTACAATTCACAGGCTCTGATTCAATTAAAAAACAAATATTGTGATAAAAAAAGGTGCTTAGAGTGTTCGATAGGGAATGCTATTATGATGTGATTTTCGAGTTAAACGTTTTGAAGCCCTACATAATATTTACTCACTGTTTTTGCTACGCAAAAAAGCGTACAAACGTGATTTTTCTATGAATTGAAGCTATTTTTGAGAGAAAAATTAAAAATTTTTCTCTCAAAAATAGCTTCAATCCAAAAAAAATCTTCAAAACATTTTTTTGCGCAGCAAAAACGAGGCGTGAACATTTTATGTTGGGTTTCAAATTAAATATTAGGGAAACTTTGAAAATTATCCTAACCTTATTTTTTCATAAAACGTTGTAAATCAACACATTACAAAAGTAATTCTGCCAATTTCACACGATACAATTCAAACTCATTCAAGTTTTTATGTCCTCCTTTTTCAATAATAATAAACTGATCGGAGTCTGATAAAAGCGGCTTCAGTTGCATCGCAGAGCGCAATGGCACAACCCAATCACGGGTGCCATGAAAGATAAATTTTTTACAAGAAATACCTTTAAGATGATTGATATTTGAGAATTTATATTTTAGTTTTAAAGGAATAATTCTTGCTAAACGAGTAAATCTAAGGTTTGCAAAAGGCGTTTCCAGACCCAAAATATCGGGTTTCACTTCTTTTGCCAGATGCGTGGCTACGGCTGAACCCAACGACCTACCATAAATAACCCATCTATCATATTGAAATCTGTCTTTTGCCCATTGCCAAACCAATGAAGCATCTTCATAAAGGGTTTTTTCGTTGGGCTTTCCCGTGCTTTTGCCATAGCCTCGGTAGTCCACCATCAAAATATCGTAGCCCAATGATGTGAAATCAGTGGCATATTTTCCCCAACGTTGCAGGTTGTCGGCATTGCCATGAAAATACAAAACTAAGCCTTTACAAGTTTTTTCTGTTTTAAAATGAAGCGCATTGAGTTTTACACTATCTGGCGTTTTGATAAAATATTCGTCGAATGGTTGGGCAAAAACGAACTTGTGAGAGACGTTTAATTTGGTTAATTGAAATATCATTTTGTCTTGTAAACAAGACGAGAGGGTTGTTATCATGATGAAACTGAAAATTAATTTGTGTAGGATTTTCACGATGCCTTATTTTATCTCTTAGTAACATATAAATAGGTCTTTTTTTGAAACACATAGGAGAGTGTAGCTCCCATTTAATGTATTTACATGTTATTAGGCATTTATTTCCTCAAAATTCCCCGTTTGCGTATTCTTTTTCACTTTATGCCAATCAAAATAACGTCCGTTCATCACCACATACACACCGTGCGGCAGCATCTGAACAAACGCCAAAGCTGAACCAAGGTTGAAAAAACCATCGCTCGAAGTACCAAAAGCATAAGGCACCATCGCACCAGTAATCACTATGGTTTTCGGAATATTAGCCGCTGCAATCATACTTGCTGTTTTAACCATTGTATCGGTGCCATGCGTGAGGAGAATTTTATCATGCTCAGATTGTTGACAACTGTATGTTATAATTTGACGGTCGGCATCAGTCATTTTCAAACTATCCATCATCATCAGCGTTTTCACATCGAAATCAATGGAGCAACGCCCACGCTCAAGCATGGCTTTCAAATGCGTATCTTTGAAAAACAATTCACCAGTTATGTAATTGTATTCTTTATCGAAAGTACCGCCTGTTACAAAAATTTGAACCATAAGTTTGAATTAAAAATTGAGAATTAAGAAATAAAAATACTAACACCCATTCATAGTAAATTCTAATTTTGCGGTAAAAGTGCGGTAAAAGTAAGAAACTGTTTTAAATCTATCTTAATCGTTTTTTCATTAGCTATACATTAGAATACATTTGATAAAATCACACTGTTTAAACACTTGATAATCAAATACTTGCATAATTTATCATTCATAATTTATAATTCATTATTCTCTTTTATTATGAGCAAAAATAAAAAACTTCGTGACGGTGTCGTTTATTCCACCAATCCAGATTTTGAGTATCAACACACGGAAAATACTGAGGGGGTTGAAGATTTGGCTAAAAATCAACAAAAAATTCGACTTCATTTGGAAAGACTCAAAGGTAATAAAGAAGCAACGGTCGTGAGAGGCTTTGTCGGCTCTGACGAAACTTTGGAGGCATTAGGGAAACTTTTGAAAACAAAATGTGGGGTAGGTGGAACAGTTAAAGAGGGTGAAATTTTAATTCAAGGGAATCACCGAGATAAAATTTTACAAATTTTAATTAATGAAGGTTATTCGCAAACTAAAAAGGCGGGTGGTTAATGAAGTTAATCTATTTGCGTAAATGAAGTAGTTGTAAGCGTTTTAAATGTATTTCACACAGCAAAATTCGTATATAAATCAGCCTCGCAATTTATCAAGCAAATCACTTAAAAGGATTGCTTCTTCTTCACTAATCGCTTTTGCTCTGTTTGTAAATTGTTCAATCAGTTCTTTTGTCGAATCTTGCACTGTCACAATACCTTCATTTGTGATAGTAATTTTCACTTTTCTTTTGTCAGAATCTTCTTGATGCCTTTCAGAAAGTTTTTTATCCACCAATTTGTCAACCAAACGTGAGACATTTGAATTCATGTCAACCATGCTTTCAGATATTGTTTTGACGCTTAATGGATTAGGGTGACTTAATTCAAGGGCTCTCAAAACATTGTATTGCTGGAGGGATAAATTATATTTTTTAAGAATCTGAGTCACGAAGGTAAAGACCCAAGAGGACGTATATTGAACATTGATGCCCACTTTCACATAAGGATTTGAGAAGCCATCCGTATTCAGTTGCCTTTCGATTTGCATTATTTAACGAGATTTAAAAATATTAAAAGTGTAAGAGTTATAAATTAATTGTTAATCATTTTTACTGTTATTACATATAAACATAAGTTTAAAATAACGATGCAAACATAACAAAACATTTACTAAAAATAAAAAATAGACAAGAAAAAATAAATTAAATTGATGTCACAATTTTAAGGGTACAAGACAGTTAATATCTGTATAATATATTGACTATCAACGAATTGCGAAAAATCGTTTATCAAAAAATCGAAATTTGACTCGAATCAATCTCTTCAGAAATTATTTTTACAAGAGGCAAGGCTTGATGCTGTATGTCGGGTAGGAAACGTTTGATTAAGCGTAGTTTATGGGTGTAAGTACCTAATGATTCATTAAAAATACCGTAGTGATCAAGTCGGTCTATCCGCACTTGCCCAGCCGCATGTATGATATGATTGTTATCCATGACAATACCTACGTGCGTAATGTTTCCTTTGTCATTGTCGAAAAAAGCCAAATCAGCCGACTGTGCTTGTTCCGCAAAATCAACGACGTGACCTTGCTCGACTTGCTGCGAGGCATCACGGCGCAATTTGATGCCTACCATCATGAAAATAACTTGCGTGAAGCCACTACAATCAATCCCGAAAGGCGACCTGCCGCCCCACAAATAAGGCGCATAAAGATAACGTCTGGCTATTTTCAAAATGATTTCGTGCGATGCCTGAACGCCA
>JAYTMW010000052.1:0-2698 GCA_043728105.1 Saprospiraceae bacterium
TATCGGTTCTAAACGGACTTGCGGGATACCCCTCAGTATTGAAGAGATTTGCTTCCTCGGGAGCGTCTGACCAAGCATAACGAACCGCCGCAACTTTCAACCCTTTTGGATGAAAAATCACCACTTTATCGCCTTGGATTTCGCCTTTTGCATAGTAAAAAACGTGGTCATCGCCCGCAATTTCAAAGCCTCGTAAGTAGCCATATCGGTCTTTTATCATCAAACCTTTTTCCGCATATTTGAAAGAAATGACCGCTTTTTGATTGTCAAAACGCACCGATTCGTAGAGTGGCCCCGCTGGCATAACAGGCTGATTGTACGCCTCTTTTAAGGCAATGGCTGCCAAACGTTTGCCCACATCTTGCTTGTTAGTGGGGTGAATATCTTTTGGATTACCGATGTCGGTGGTGACTGCCATGCCTGTTTTTGGGAGCATCAAAGTCATGGTTTGAGCCTCACGAAGCTCTGCCCAATTGCTGCCTTGGTTGCTGTTTTGGTCACTGCCATACGTCGCCAATTGAACGAAATAGAACGGAAATTCATCGTTCCAACGCTTTCGCCAATCTTGAATCATCAACGGAAATGTCTTGCGATATTGAAACGCTCGAACCGCATTTGACTCGCCTTGATACCACAAAGCACCTGCAATACTGAATGGAATCAATGGTGAAATCATACTGTTATAAATAGACGTTCCAACATTATTACTCGAATGGGCAAACGTGTGAGGCTCGGCAAACGACGGCATAATTTTCCATTCAATGCCTTCTAATTGTATTTTTTGCGTCTCGTTGCTCACGTATAAATCTTCCATTTTACCCAACAAACCTAAGCCGTACCATTCTGGTTCAATCACTTTTTCCATCTTTACCATGAGCTTATTCATGCCTGCTTTCCATGTGTTTTTGGGTATCAAGATTTTGCGAGGCCCCCTCAGTATTCCAGCCGAAATGAGCTTACCATTGACGTAAATTTCGTTGTGGCTGAAACATTCGCCCAAACCCAAAGTCGTGATACCATCCGTCATTTCCGAAGGGATTTCAATCGTTTTTGCCATAAAACCATTGCCACGCCAAGCCCAGATGCCCTTCCAATCCCATTGACCCATCGGGAAAGTTGTCCACCATTTTGAAAAATCGTAATCGGATTTAAAGTATTTTGCCTCATCTTCTAAAGTGATATTTTTATCCGCATCGCCCCACAATTTCTTTTTGATGCTGCGCTCCAAACGCATGTCTGCATCGTCCCAAGTGGTCGGCAAATTTTGACCATAATCTTTGAGTTCATCGGATGACATCATGCCTTCTTTGCTTATCCAACTTTCTACTTGTGAGCCTCCCCACGAGCTGTGTAAAATGCCCATCGGAATATTCAATTTTTTATATACATCACGGGCAAAGAAAAAACCAACCGCCGAAAAACCACCCACTGTTTCAGCCGATGCCATTTTCCATTCACCCGATTTCAACTCAGCTTGGGGTTGAAGCGATACCTCATGCTCGACCTCAAAATGTCGTATTTGAGGAAAGTCTGCGTTCTTACGTTCTTTCAAATAATTATCCGCATTAGACACCCGCCACTCCATGTTCGATTGACCCGAACACAGCCACACCTCACCCATGAGAATATCGCTCACCGTTAACGTATCTTTTGTGTTAAAAACGGTCAATTCATAAGGGCCACCCGCTTCCATCGCCGCAAAAGTTACACGCCATACCCCCTCAGTATTTGCGACCGTTTTTTGCGTTTTTTGAGCAAAATTGACCGTAATTTCTTCATTGGGATTCGCTTTCCCCCACACGGGCAAAGGTTTCTGTCGTTGCAAAACGGCGTGATTGGAAAAAAGTGGGCAAATTTTTAGCTGCGCAGAGAGCGATTGTACGGTCAATAGTAGAAACAGAGATAATATATTTTTCATTTCAAAAAGAATTTTATAAAAATCAAAGCCAATGACATTTATTTAGATTTGCTAAATTATGTATTTTTTTAAGAAAAACGAAGAGGTAATTAGGCTCCAGCATCTTCTAACTTATCTTTTAAAAGTTGGCAAAAGGGCCCCTCAGTATTTTTAGTATTTTTTCGCTCATCGGTCGAATTTATTCAGCAATTCTGTATTTGACACGAATAAGACAAATTAAATACGAATTTTTCTAATTTAGGTGCAATAACTTAGATTTTTTATATTCAGATTAATATACCAAAGAACGGTTTTCTTATAAAACTTTAAGGTGCAGTGCACCTTGAAATTTTTTATAAGAAAACCGTTTATACTCTTACAAAACTAAACCTTTAAAACCAATGTGTCAATGTATCCTACGTTAAATTATTGTTTCCCATCTTTCATCACCATTAATACTTTCCGAATCAACCGAATATCCTCCAAAGGATTACCTTCCACGGCAATAATATCCGCCAAAAGCCCTTTCTTTAATCGCCCTACTCTATCCGCCACGTGAAAAACATCGGCGTTGATACTCGTGGCAGATTTAAGGGTTTCGAGCGTCGTCATGCCATAGTCAATCATCATCTCCAACTCACGGGCATTGTCGCCGTGCGGGAACACGCCAACGTCACCGCCAAAACAAATTTTCACTTTCGCATCCAAGGCTTGTTTGAAAGTGATTCGCTTACTTTTGATACGCTCAGGCTCTGGCTCAACGCCTTTTTTCCAACCTCGATACTGACTCACAGCATCGCC
>JAYTMW010000053.1:0-5239 GCA_043728105.1 Saprospiraceae bacterium
GAGATTCCTAATGAATGACAAAATTTTGTAACACCTTCTCCAATACAGCACTCATTACTCCTCACTCATTACATCTATATAGCACTCCTCACCTACTCCGCCTTATTTTCCTAAAAAAAAAATCTAACAAAGGGATAAAAATAACTCATTAAAATCAATGAAAAAAATTTGTGGAAGTCCCATTTAGAATACTCAATAAATGGATTTTGAAAATCTATTTTTTGAGTATTCTGAATGGGACTTCCACAAAGTTGTGTTCTATTAAAAAAAATTATTCCTAATCCATTAATCATTATCATTTTTTTATTACATTTGCGTCAGATTAAGGCTCTTGGAAAAAGAGGAGGTGTGCACAACGCTTCCTCTTTTTGTTTACAAGAACTTGTGTCGTGCGTATTGAGTCAAGCGTATTGAGTTAATATATTGTGTAAAACGTTGATTATCAATGCTTTACGTTTCTGAAATTCAATCACGAGCAATACAACAATTTATCAATACAACAATATATTTCAATGTTAGAAAGCAAAATAGAAGACCTTTTATTACTGAAATTTCAAGAACCAGAATTTACGGATTGCTTCGTGATAGAGATTTCTATTGATAAAAAAAAGGTAGAAGTCATTTTGGATGCGGACGAAGGCATCAAGCTCAATCAGTGTCAAAGAGTCAGCCGCCACGTCGAAAATTGGTTGGATACGGAATTGCCGCTTGGCGAGGAATATACGATTGAGGTGTCGTCGCCTGGCGTGAGTCGCCCGTTGGTGTACTTGCGTCAATATCCACAACACATCGGGCGCACGTTGGAAGTCGTGGATACTGAGGGGGTAATGACCGAAGGCGAATTGAAAAGTATTGAAAACGGACAAATTTTGTTGGCTTTTGAGCAAATAACGAAAGACGGCAAGAAAAAAATAAAAGAGAACATTCAACGGACGATTCCGTTTGAAAATATTAAAAAAGCGATTGTTAAACTTAAATTTTAAAGGCCATGATGAATCTGATTGATTCTTTCTCGGATTTTAAGGCGGGAAAAAATATAGACCGTGCAGCACTTTTGCGGGTCTTGGAAGACGTATTCCGTACTTTAATTAAGAAAAAATACGGCACCGACGAAAATTTCGATGTCATCGTCAACGCAACCCGTGGTGATTTGGAACTTTGGCGTGTGCGTGAGGTCGTTCAAGACGGTGAAGTCACCGACGAACGAGCCCAAATTTCGTTGTCAGAAGCACAAATCATTGATGCCGATTACGGCATTGCGGATGAATGTTACGAGCAATTGGAGTTGGAAGAGTTTGGTCGTAGAGCCATTCAAGCGGCTCGTCAGACGTTGATTTCTAAGATTATGGACTTAGAAAAAGACGATATTTTCAAGAAATATTCTGAACGTGTTGGCGAAATGGTTGTCGGAGAAGTAAGTCAAGTCTTGAAAAAAGAATTGCTTATTTTGGACGATGCCACCAACAACGAAATCGTTTTACCACGCACGGAGATGATTCGGGGCGATTTCTACCGCAAAGGCGATGCTGTTCGTGGCATCATCAAAAAGGTGGAATTGAAAAACGCTACACCTATTATTATTATGAGTCGCACCGACGAAGATTTCTTGGCAAAAATGCTTGAACAAGAAGTGCCAGAGATTGAAGACGGTGTTATCAGCATCAAAAATATTGTCCGCATTCCAGGCGAGCGTGCCAAAATTGCGGTGGAAAGTTTCGACGATCGCATTGACCCCGTGGGCGCATGTGTGGGTATGAAAGGCGCACGTATTCACGGCATTGTGCGTGAGTTGCGCAACGAAAACATCGACATCATCAACTTCACAACCAATTTGCAGCTTTACATCCAACGGGCTTTGACACCCGCAAAGGTGACTGCCGTAGAAATAAACGAAGCTGAAAAACGGGCTTCTGTAACGCTCAAAGCCGATCAAGTTTCGTTGGCAATTGGTAAAGGCGGTACGAACATCAAGTTGGCGAGCAAACTAACGGGCTACGAAATTGACGTGTTCCGTGAAGACGAACCAGAAATTGACGACGTTGATTTGGAAGAATTCAAGGACGAAATTGACATCTGGATTATCGAAGAATTTAAGAAAATCGGATGCGATTCTGCCCGTGACGTATTGGCTTTGTCGAAAGATGAAATTGTTCGTCGTACTGAATTAGAAGAAGAAACAGCGGCTGAGGTACTTCGTATCTTGTCGGCTGAGTTCGAAGAATAATATATAAGTCTTTGATTATCAATGGATTAGAAACGTGCGTGACCTTGTGTTGCTGCACGTTTTTAGTTTTTTTGGGTGGAAATACTGAGGGGGGTGCTTAAAAAAAACGCTTATTTATCGGGTTGATAGATAAGCATTTTTCTATTAAAAAAGGTAGGATAAATACTTGATTCACATTTATTCATTTGAAAAAGTGTTGCGCATTACATTTATTCATTTGAAAAAGTGTAAATTTGCAAAAAACTTAAAAATGAAAAGAACGCTTTATGGTGAACTCCTCAATTGGAAAAATGCACCCAATCGAAAACCTTTAATCTTACAAGGCGCAAGACAAGTTGGTAAAACTTGGTTGATGAAAGAATTTGGCAAAAATGAATTTGAGCAAGTTGCTTATCTCAATTTTGAAAGTAGCGAGCGATTAAAGACTCTTTTTGCAGCCGACTTCGATATTAAACGCATTATCACAACCCTCGAAATTGAAGTCAATCAGAAAATACAAAGTGGTAAAACATTACTCATTTTTGATGAAATTCAAGAAGCGGAAAAAGGGCTTACGGCACTTAAATATTTTTTTGAACAAGCACCCGAATATTACATAATAGCTGCGGGTTCGTTGTTGAGTGTTTCATTACAAAAAAATAATTCATTCCCCGTTGGGAAGGTCGATTTTTTGCGGATGTACCCGCTGAGTTTTTTTGAGTTCTTAGAAAGTATTGGTCAAACCTTGCTCAAAGAACAATTGGAAGTTAAAAATTGGCAAGTGGTTGATACATTTCACGAAAAGTTAGTGGCATTTCTGCGCCTTTACTATTTCATTGGTGGTATGCCCGAAGCGGTGGAAAACTATATTCAATACGAAGATTTGAACAGCGTAAGAGCCATCCAAGATAAGATTTTGATAGGTTATGAAAACGATTTTGCCAAACATGCTCCTTCGTCAATTGTGCCAAGAATCAGGTTAGTTTGGCATGGTTTGATAAGTCAATTGGCAAAAGACAATCGAAAATTTGTTTATGGGCACATCAAAAAAGGCTCACGAGCAAGAGATTTTGAGGAGGCTATCAATTGGTTGGTAGATGCAGGTTTGGTATTAAAAGCAAATTGTGTAACCAAACCGATAATTCCTTTAAATGCCTATGCCGACATAGATACCTTTAAATTATTCATGATAGATGTAGGTTTGCTGAATGCTATGGCAAAAGTTGACCAAAAAATACTATTAGAAAAAAATACTATTCTCGTCGAATTTAAGGGCGCATTGACGGAGCAATTTGCCGCCCAACAATTAAAAATAAACCATGATATTTACTACTGGGTTGCCTCAAATGCTACCGCAGAAGTTGATTTATTGATTCAATTTCAAAATGACATTATCCCCATTGAGGTAAAAGCGGAAGAAAATTTGAAATCAAAAAGTTTAAAAATCTTTGTGGAAAAATATAAACCTAACAAAGCGATTCGTACATCCATGAACGGTTATCGTGAGCAAGATTGGTTGACAAATGTGCCTTTGTATGCTATTTATGGCTTATAAAAAATGAAACTTTCCTATATTTTTCATTGTAAAAAGTCAAAATACTGAGGGAGTATTATCACTTTAAGCTTTATCTCATATTTTTACCGAGATAAAGCCCAAAATCACATCATTCTCGGCTTTATCTCATGTTTTTAGTGAGTTAAAGCCGAAGATAATTTTTTCGTATATTTTTAATTCTTCCTAATTTACCCTATTCTTCACCCTTGGACGAATAATCAAACGCAACGCTTGGTCATAAGTGATGTAGCTCCAAACCCAATTGATGAAAATAAAGATTTTATTTTTCATACCGATAATGGCAAAAAGATGAATAAAAAGCCACACAAACCAAGCAAATAAGCCTTGAAAACGCCAAAAAGGTAAGTCAACAACGGCTTTATGTCTTCCGATTGTTGCCATTGAACCCAAATCTCGGTATTTAAAATCTTTTAATGCTTCACTTTTTGACATTGCTTTGAAGTTACGAGCCATGTTTTTGGCTTGCTGAATCGCCACTTGCGCCACTTGTGGATGCCCGATTTTAAACTTCTCACTTTCCGCTTCTTCCATGTATGCGATGTCGCCGAGCGCATAAATATTCTCAAATCCATCTACAACATTGTGGCGATTGACTTTTATGCGTCGCCCTCGCACGAAGGCTTCTTTGGGCAAACCATTCACGGGGTTGCCGACAATGCCCGCCGCCCAAATCACTTTTTTAGCCCGAATCGTCGTACCATCGGAGCAAGTCACCGTTTCGCCATCGTAATCCGTGACGTTCACATCCATTTTTATTTTAATGCCTAACTCTGTCAAATAACGTTCAGCCGCTCGCCCTGCATTTTCAGACATGCCTTTGAGCAAAATCTCTGCGCCGTGAATCAAGTGAATATCTATGTTTTTATAGTTCAATTCTTTGTATTCCAAAGGCATCACGTCTTTGCGCATCTCCGCCAACGCACCCGCTACTTCCACGCCCGTAGCACCTCCGCCAACCACAACAATATCCATCAAGCCTTCTTTTTCGGAGGCATCATTCGTGATTAATGCTTTTTCGTAATCTTCTAAAATGGCATTTCTTAAATATAATGCCTCCGAAACCGACTTCATCGGAATCGTGTTATTCATGATTTTTTCGTTGCCATAATAATTTGTATCTGCCCCAACGGCAATCACCAAATAGTCGTATTTCAAAATGCCTTTATCGGTTTGCAACATTTGCTCGGCTGGTTTTATTTCCTGCAACTCCGCCACTCGAAACAGCACATTATTAGCCTTCTGAAAAACTTTGCGGAAAGGAAAAACAATGCTCGACGGCTCTAAACCTGCCATTGCTACTTGATAAAACAAGGGTTGGAATTGGTGATAATTGTTTTTATCCAATAAAATGACTTGATAGGCGGTGTTTGCCAACTTTTGCGCTAAGGTCAATCCCGCAAAACCGCCACCAATAATGACAATGCGTTTGTAACCCGGATCTGGAATATTTAACGGCATAT
>JAYTMW010000054.1:0-5306 GCA_043728105.1 Saprospiraceae bacterium
AATTTTTACTGCTCTTGCCATGATTGTTGATTTTTGGTTTTAACACATAGCCACATAGGGCACATAGTTTTTGGTTTTTATTTCATAAAAAATTAATTATCAATGTTTTATAAAAAAATTAAATTTTAAAAACTATGTGTTTTATGTGACTATGTGTTAAAAAATTACACTTTTTGTTTAAATTCGTTTACAAAATCCCAATTGGGTGTTAGCCCCAAGCCTGCCGCTTTGGGGGCTTCTATCATACCCTCTACAACTTCAATTTTTTCATTCACCAAATCATACATCATCGGGTTGCCGCCCAATGAAAACTCAATAACGACCGCCGAAGGGGCTGCAAATGCCACGTTCACGCCCGCCATAAATGAAAATGCCGAACCCCAACAATGCGGCGCTAATTCGAGCTGATAGGTATGCGCCAAATGTGCCACCCGCATCGCCTCCGTAATGCCGCCGATGATGGCAGAATCGGGCTGAACGACATCTAAGGCGCGGACTTCAATCAAATCCCGCACATCAAAAGCGGTGTATTCGCTTTCTCCTGCGGCAATGGGAATTGATGTAGAAGCACGTACTTCGGCTGTTCCGTGGCGGTTATCGGGGCTGATGGGTTCTTCAAACCAATATAAATTACAATCTTCTACGCCTCTGCAAAATTGTTTGGCTTCTGGCACGCTGAATGTGCCGTGTGCATCGGTCATTAATTTTATGTCATCACCCAAGGCTTCACGAGCCGCTTGCACCCTCTTGACGCTTTCTTTCACGGTCTCATCCATCACCCCTACCCTCATTTTTACGCCTTGAAAACCTTTTGAAACATACCCCCTCAGTTGTTCACCAATTTTATCCGCTTTTGCCCAACCACCACTGGCATAGGCTTGCATTTTATCCCGACACGCACCGCCTAACAATTCTACAACAGGCACACCCAAAGCCTTGCCCTTTAAATCCCAAAGAGCTGTATCAATGCCACTCATGGCAGAAATGGTCAAACCTCTACGACCTAAAATCGGGAACTTTCGACCTCTCGCTAAGGCATAATGGTCTCGTGTGCCATTGTAAATATGCTCCCAAATCCGAGAGATATGACGGGCATCTTTACCAAGCAACAAAGGTTTTATTTCGTTTTCAATACAACTCACAATTGAAGCGCATACGCCCGAAGACCCAACGGCAGCCTTCGCTTCGCCAAAACCTTGAAGTCCTGTATCGGTTGTGACGACAACAAGGGTCATATCGAAATCGGTCAAAAGACCATAATCAGAGAAATGTTGTTTTTCTTTGGGAATTGGGCAACGAAGCCAAAAGGCTTCTACGTTTGTTATTTTCATACTAAAAAACCTTCGTTTAAAAGATGTAAATCTATTATTTCTTTTAAAGAACACGAAGTTGCTCTATCAAAATATCTTAAAAAAGGGGAAAATACTGAGGGGGTGCACCTTACTCTTCTCTCACAAGATGAATCAATCCCTATTGCTTGCCCAGTGTTTTTTTGACAATAGCCTTCGCTTTATTGTCAAAAAAGCGCCCTTATTCATTATTTTTGGGAAAAAACGAGTAAAACACTTGTTCCCTTTTGGGGAACATACTATATTTGCATGAACGATAATTTTAGACATAAAACTAAAAAAATGAATACTCAATTTTAAAGCAATCATCTAAAAAAAGTTTTATATGCGGATTATCGCTGAAAAAACGCTTAAAATATATTGGGAAAAAGAGCCATTAGCACAACCGTCGCTTGTTGCATGGCTTAAAAACCTTAAAGAAGCAACATTTCAAAATCATAACCACCTGAAGGAACAATTTAGAAATGCTTCAATTATTGATGACCAAAGAGTGGTTTTTAATATCCATGGTAATACATATCGACTGATTGTTGATTTTGATTACGCCTTTCATCTTGTTTTTATTATTTGGGTTGGCACACATAAAGAATATGACAAAATTAATGTTAGAACCATTGACTATAAAAAGCCTGATTAAAACCGATGCGGAATACGAACAGGCTCTTGAATGGACTTATCAAACGATGAAGTCTCGTCCTGTTAAAGGTACGCCGCAAGGTGATGCTTATGAATTGATGATTATGCTCATTGAAGATTACGAAGAGCGGCATTATCCTGTGCCACCTTTGCATCCTATCGAAGCAATTAAATTTTATTTAGACCAAAAAGGCTTGAATGAATCGGAATTGAATACCATTTTTGGCTCACGGAGTCGGAAGTCGGAAATTTTAAGCGGGAAACGAAAACTAAGCCTTAATATGATTCGACAACTCCATGAAAAATTAGGCATTCCTACCAATACTTTAATTATGGCTTATTAAGGTATTCCGAAATACTGAGGGGGCTTTTCGCAAATAAAATCAAATCAACGGACGCAATTTCCTAATAGATTTCTTAGAAAGCATCGAATAAAACGCTTCCGTTACCGCAGAACTGCCGTGGTCTTCCAAAAATTTCTTCTGCTCCGCGCTCAAACCCTTGGGATTTGTTTCGATGGAATTGGGATATGGATTGGCGGGTGTACGGTCTAAGGGCGAACAAAACTCAACCGACAACACTTTATCGTAGCCAATTTCTTGCAGCGTTTTGATAACTTTTCGCCAATTAATTGTACCCATACCTGGCGCCATGCGGTTGTTGTCCGCTACATGAAAACCGACAAGACGACCTTTGGCGCGACGAATCGCTGCATACATATCGTCTTCTTCAATATTCATGTGAAACGTATCAAGACACACGCCACAATTAGGTCCAACGGCTTCTGCTAAGGCTAAGGCTTGGTCTCCTCGATTGATAAAATACGTTTCAAAGCGATTTATGGGTTCAATACCGATTAAAATGCCTACACTTTCTGCATAATTGTAAATTTCGGTCATGCCTTCCACAGCCCATTCCCATTCTTCACCGGGGCGGCCATCAGGAATTATTTTGCCCACCGTGGCGGGTACAACCGACACCATTTGACCATCCAATTCTTTGACCATGCGGACAACATCTTTGACATACTGCACAGAATTAGCTCTTTGTGTTTTGTCTTTGGCGAGTAGATTGCGTTCGCCCAACATTAATGTTACCGACCCCCAACAACCGATATTGTGGTCTTTGAGTAATTTTCCGACTTTGGTGGTATCATATTGTTCGGGTGTGCCTTGAATTTCGATTTTATCGTAGCCCAATTTGGCAATGCGTTTCACCGTTTTTTCAAGGGTTTCTGCCCGCATCCAATTGTGAATTGAAATTTCCATAGTTATTTTTAAAGTTGATTAATTAAAATGTGCCGATTTTCTGCACCAATCAATGCAAATAAAAGGTAATTTTTGATACCTTGTTCCTACTCTTTTAGCAAATTTTAAAATTGTTTTAGCTCGTTTCCATCAGTACAGTTACCCTCGATACTTATTTTTATTGTATCAAACTTTTATTCGATTTCACATAGCCAATTCTATGAGCGACAACGTACAATGAATCTCCTTTTTGCCAATTAAACGGCTTTTGATACACCGTCCAAGTGTCCTTCCACGACTTTCGATAGCCAATAGATACCCCCTCAGTATTCGAGGTAATTTTGACTTTATTTTCTTTAAAACTGACGATAGGTTCAGCCGTTTTAGGCGGTGTATCTTTGCCGTTCCACCATTGTTTAACCATGTCCATTTCGGGTATTGCACCCCAATCTTTATAGTCTTTCAACCATTTTTCATGGGCGGATTTCAACTCTTTAAGCTTATCGGCGTATTGCGGATTTTTGGCTAAATTATTCAGCTCAAAAGGGTCGGCTTGTAGGTCAAACAGTTCTTCATCAGGCTTTGTCGGTCTGAACCAATCCATTTGAGCGGCATTGAGTTTACCTTCATCGCGCAGTTTTAACAAATGCGGCATCAAAGGATTTTGAAGCCGATAACGGATATTTTGGTAAAAAGGCAACTGTGGCATATAATAACGCAAATAGTTGAAACGCCCATCACTCACTGACCTTACACGGTCAATTTCTGAATCCATGCGGTCTCGTGCGCCATAAATGTATGGGCGTGCTTTTTTCGCTTTTTGTTCACCCAAAAAGGCTTGTCCTTGAATGGATTTTGGAACAGGTATGCCTGCAAGCGATAATACTGAGGGGGCTAAATCTATGAAACTGATGAGTTGATCATCGGTGGCTCCTTGTTTCAAAAAAGGGGCTTTGATGATTAACGGCACGCGCAAACCTCGGTCGTGCAATTCTCTTTTGACATAAGGCATACCGTCGCCGTGGTCGCTGTAAAAGAAAATAATGGTATTGTCGTAGAGTCCATCCATTTTAAGTTGCGCAATAATGTCACCCACTTCTTTGTCCATAATCATCACATTGGTTAAAAAACGAGCAATTACATGGCGACTGATACTGTCATCGGGATAATAAGGTGGCACTTCTACGTCTTTTGGATTGACCAAAAGCGGTTCTTTATCTCTTGCCCAGACTTGCGATTCATGCGTGGTTACTGAATTAAAAATGGCAAAAAAAGGTTGATTTTTATCCTTTCGATTGCGCCAATGGGCTTTTCTGTTGCTTTCGTCCCATGCGGTAACGGGTGCTTCAAACTGATAATCTTCTTTAGAATTATTCGTACAGTAATAACCCGCTTTTCTCAAATATTCTGAAAAACACTTAACATCGGGTGGTAAAACCGCAGAATAGGGCTTAAATCCAGCTGGATAATCATCTTTAGCAGATGCAGACATACCCGATGTTCTCATATTTTGCCCACCGTTCGACGTTTGATAACAACCTGTAATAATAGCATTACGACATGGCGCGCAAACACCTGCTGTCGTGAAAGCATTGGTATATCGTACGCCCTCGCTTGCAAGGCGGTCAAGGTTGGGCGTTTTAGCCACCTTTTCGCCATAACAGCCTAAATGTGGCGACATATCTTCGCAAACAATCCAAACAATATTGGGCTGTTTGGGATTTGCTTTTTTTGAATAAAAACCCGAGAAAGTAACGAGGCAAGCAAACAATAAAATGAGGTATATTTTCATAACTTCGTGTTGTTAAAAAAAAAAGATTAGTTCTCTGACAATTTTTGTGCTTTCGTTGAAGAACAATGTAAAAGGTACGTCCAACATGAATCATCCCGAACTTTGTAACAACGAAATTCGGGGTGATTCATGTTTATGAGACTTTCCACAAAAATTGTCAGAGAACGAAAAATTCAAAACTTAAAAACGCTGATAAATAGGTGAAAGTAAACAATCGCTCAAACTTCAGCAAAGTTTTAAATTGGATGAAATTGTCGATTATTAAGGCTCGACTACATAATC
>JAYTMW010000055.1:0-24210 GCA_043728105.1 Saprospiraceae bacterium
CATACTAATTCTAATCAAAAAAGAATCTTATAAATCGAGACAAGTCATTGATAATCAAATAGTTAAAGCTAATCGGCGGATGAATCCGCCGCTACATGGGCTACAATTACTTAATTTTGAATGCCTTTTTAACCTTATCCACAAAGTCTAATTTCTCCCAAGTAAACAACTCAACTTTCATTGTTTTGCTCTTACCATCAGGTGTGTAGAATGTTTTTTCAACCGTTTCGTTCTTGCGACCCATGTGACCATAAGCTGCCGTTTCAGAATAAATAGGTGTACGCAATTTAAAACGTTTTTCGATAGCATAAGGACGCATATCAAACACGGTTTCAACAATTTTTGCAATTTCGCCATCGCTCATACCCACTTTTGACGTGCCATAAGTTGAAACGAACAAACCACAAGGTTTTGCAACACCAATAGCGTAAGATACTTGAACCAAAACTTCGTCACAAACACCCGCAGCCACCAAGTTCTTAGCAATATGACGGGTCGCATAAGCCGCAGAACGGTCAACCTTTGAAGGGTCTTTGCCAGAGAAAGCACCACCACCGTGTGCGCCTTTTCCACCGTAAGTATCCACAATAATTTTACGACCTGTCAAACCTGTATCACCGTGCGGGCCACCGATTACGAACTTGCCCGTTGGGTTGATGTGGTAAGTAATTTTATCATTAAAAAGGGCTTGAATTTCCTTTTTCATGGTCTTTTTCACGCGTGGAATCACAATATTGATAACATCTGCCTTGATTTTTGCCAACATTTTAGGCTCATCATCAAAATCATCATGTTGCGTAGAGAGAACGATTGTATCAATACGAATAGGCTTATTGTTGTCATCATACTCAATCGTCACCTGTGATTTTGCATCGGGACGCAAATATTTTATTTCTTTGTTTTCACGACGCATTGCCGCCATTTCCAACAAAAGTGTGTGCGACAAATCCAACGCCAACGGCATAAAATTGTCCGTTTCTCTGGTCGCATAACCGAACATCATGCCTTGATCACCAGCACCTTGATCTTCGGGATTTTTGCGCTCAACACCTTGATTGATGTCGGGTGATTGTTCGTGAATAGCGGAGAAAATACCACATGAATCCGCTTCAAACATATATTCAGCCTTCGTGTAGCCGATTTTTTTAATAACGTCTCGTGTAATTTTCTGCACGTCCAAAAACGCTTTTGATTTCACCTCACCAGCCAAAACCACTTGACCAGTTGTTACTAAGGTCTCGCAAGCTACTTTTGAAGACGGGTCAAATGCTAAAAAGTTGTCAATAAGGGCATCTGAAATTTGGTCAGCAACTTTATCGGGATGTCCTTCTGAAACTGACTCGGATGTGAATAGATAAGGCATATTGGCTTGTTTTATATAATTTTTATTGGATAAAAACGGTTTATTTTAACATTAAAAAAGCCAATAACTTTCGTTTTGGCGATGCAAAGATAGAAATAGTTTAAAAAAAATAGCGTTTTGAGATTTTTTTTAAAAAATACTGAGGGGCCCGTTAAAGTTAATTGGACGTAGCCAAATCTTATTCTATTTTTACGCAAAACTTTAAACTATTACCTTAGAGACATGCAAAAACGCATAATCATTTTATTGCTTCTATTGACTTACTTCTTTAACCTCAAAGGGCAAGAGCAATATACTCAACTTGTGAAAGGCATTGTTCGGGATGCAGATTCGCAAAAACCACTCGTTGGTGCCGCCGTCAAGATGGGAGAACCGAACTATGCCAACGCCACGACTTCCGATGAACAAGGCAATTTCAAACTCAATGAAGTACCCATTGGGCGACATGATTTCACCATTAGTTTTATCGGCTACGAAACTTTTACTTTGAAAAACATACTCGTTATAAGTGGTAAAGAGTTGTTTTTGACCATTGATTTGAGAGAGTCCATAGAAAAACTCGAAGAAGTAGTCATAAAAGCCAATCGGGGCAATCAAAAACCACTGAATGAAATGGCTACTTTAAGCGCACGGTCGTTCAGCGTGGAAGAAACCAAACGGTACGCAGGTTCGTTCAGCGACCCTGCCCGCATGGCGATGAATTTTGCGGGCGTTACGTCGGGTAGCGATTTTAGCAACGAAATTGTGATAAGAGGTAACACCCCCAAAGGCATTTTATGGCGCATCGAAGGGGTAGAAGTGCCTAACCCAAATCACTTCGGTCAGTTGGGTAGTGGCGGCGGTGGCGTGAGTATGTTGAGTGCGGGAACGCTCTCTAATTCCGATTTTTATACGGGGGCTTTTCCAGCCGAATTTGGCAATGCGCTATCAGGTGTTTTTGATTTAAAATTTAGAAATGGTAACGCTGATCGTCGAGAATATGCCCTTCAAATTGGTGGGCTTGGTATGGAGGTAAATACTGAGGGGTACTTCAAAAAAGGCAAAAATGCTTCCTATTTGTTCAATTATCGCTATTCTTCTACGGGTTTTGTGGCTCTTTTTATCCCTTTTTTAAAAGCCTTTGTGCCGACTTATCAAGATGCTTCTTTCAAAATAAATGTGCCGACCGAAAAAGCGGGAACCTTTGGTTTGTTTGGCTTATGGGGCAAAAATATTTCTGAAAAAACGCCCGAACCTGACCGTACAAAATGGAAAAATTCAAACGATGACAGTGGTTTTGATTACAACAATTCGACGGGTTTTGTGGGCTTATCACATCAATATTTTTTATCAGATAAAACGTATATAAAATCGGTTTTGGCTTACTCAATACAAAGCGGTTTGAATGATGATTATTACTTGGATTTGGCTAAAAATTATCAAAAAACGACCACAGGATTGAGTGATTTGACGGGTAAAGAGCTGCGTTTGAATACTTTTTTTAATCACAAATTTGATTCAAAAAACACTCTGCGCTTCGGTGGCACATTCACCAAAGGCGATTTTGATATGAATTTTACAAAAAATGGCGGGAAGTATTTGAATAGTAGAGGTGAGGCAGATATGTTACAAGTTTATGGTCAATGGAAATATCGTTTTGCGGAAAAATGGACGCTTAATTCGGGTTTGCATTTTTTAAAACAATATTTGAGTAACAAAAATAATCTTGAACCTCGTCTGGCTTTGCAATGGCAACAATCCCCCACGCAATCCTTTGGCGTGAGTGTGGGCTTGCACAGTCGCCCCGAAAATATTTCTGTTAATTTGCTTCAAAATAGAGATACAAATGGTGTTTTTTCAACCCCGAATCGAAATATTGACATACCCAAAGCCGTGCATTACGTGTTGAGTTATGACAAATCTTTTGCCGAAAATTGGCGTTTTAAAATGGAGGTTTATTATCAATCGCTCTACGACATCAGTGTTGAAAAAGACTCATTTAGCAGCCTTTCGCTCATCAATGAACCCTCAACTTGGAATTTATTTAACCGAAAACCTTTCGTGGGCGCAGGTAAAAGTACGAATGTAGGCGTGGATTTTACGGTTGAAAAATCATTTTCAAATGATAGCTATTTTATGTTGACAGCTTCCATTTTTGATTCAAAATTTAAGGACTATTTGGGTCGTAATTTTAATACATTTTACAACTCAAAATATCTCCTAAATATCGTAGCGGGAAAGGATTTTAAAGTGGGCGCATCCAAACGTAACATATTGAATATCAATGCTAAACTCGCTCTTAGAGGTGGCAATCGCTTCACGCCAATAAATGAATTTTTAACCAGAAAAAACAGGTATGTTATTCTGGATAACGACCGTGTTTTTGAAAGCCAAATGCCCGCTTATTGGCGTGTAGATTGGAGTATTCAATACAAAAAAAATAGGAAACATTCGACCCAAACGATATTTTTAGACGTGCAAAATACCTTTGATAACAACAATGTTTTGCGCCCTTACTTTGACTTCAAATCTAATACAATCAAATATGAATATCAATTGGGCATCTTGCCAAATATGGGTTATCGGATTGAGTTTTAGAATTATATTTTTACACGGATTGACGGATTAAATTGGTTTTAGGATGTCGTAATTAAAAAATCCGTCAATCAAAAAAAATCCGACAATCCGTGTAAAAAATCACAGTAATCGAATCCCTTTTTCTTCTAAGCCTATCAATCGTTGTTTGTAAAGGCTACCGACGGCTTTTTTAAACGTTTTTTTACTCATGTTCAAAACCTCATAAATCGCCGTGGGTGCGCTGCTGTCCGTGATGGGTAAAAAACCGTTGTTTTCTTTGAGTTTGTTCAAAATAAAATCAGTTGTATCGTCTATGTAACTGCTGTATCCCGATTTTTGGAGCGACACATCCATCCTGCCGTCTTCCCGAATCGTCTTGATGTACCCCCTCAGTATTTTGCCCATATTGAGTGACTGAAACACCTCATTTTTGAAAAGTAAGCCTATAAATTGGTCATTAATAATCATTTTGAAGCCCAAATCCGTCTGCGTCCACGCCATGAGTTTCACTTCTTCGTCGAGTTTGAGTTCACCATCATTCTGGATGTCGAGAAACTTTGGCAATTTTGAGGAGCCATAAATACGGTCTGTCGTTTCGTCCAAAAGCACTTTTACGAAGTAATATTTATCCTTTTCCATCGGTTCGGATTGCTCGTTTTTAGGCACAAAAAGGTCTTTCATCAAGCCCCAATCCATGAACGCACCGTGATCTGCCAAGTCGGTTGCCCGCAAATAGGCGATGTCACCCACTTTTGCGAAAGGCTTTTCAGTCGTTGCAATCACCCTGTCTTCCGAATCGCAATAAAGAAAAATATCTACATCATTGCCCGGCTCAGTACCTTCGGGAACATAGCGTTTTGGCAAAAGCACTTCACCGAAAGGGCCGCCGTCTAAATAAACACCGAAATCGGTTGTTTTTACCACTTCAAGCGTGGCATATTGTCCTAATTGAATCATTAAATTTTATTTAAAAAAAACCAAGTGCAAAATTAGCAATTTTTGGTGTAAAAAGAGAACTAATACTCCTTCTTCATCTTCATCTCTTGATGCTGCCATAACTCCTTAAAAACCACCCCATTTTGTTGTAAAAAAGAAAACGTCCCGTGTTCAACAATGCGTCCATTTTGCATAACATAGACGTAATCAAAATGCTGTAAAAGGTGCAAACGATGCAACGACGACACAATCACTTTTTCTGAAAAGGCCTTAAAAAGTTGTTCATAAATCATCGCTTCCGTCTTGGGGTCAACGCTACTCGTGGGTTCATCGAGCAAAACAATTTGGCTACTTTGAGCCGCTAAAATGCCCCGTGCCAAAGCCAAACGTTGCTTCTGACCACCCGACAAATTCACCCCTTTTTCTTGAATATTTGAGGCTAAACCATTGGGTAATTGCTTGGCTGTTTCTGAAAATTGAGCCAAATCACACACTTCCCAAATCGTTTTTTCGTCAAAAGGCAAGCCCAACGTAATGTTATACGCAATCGTATTTTCAAAAATTTCAGGCTCTTGCGGAAAAAGCGTCACCGTTTCATGCAGCGTTGACATCAAAAAAGGCTTGTCATCCACTCGAAAATCGAGAAAATACTGAGGGGCCTCTTCTGAAACTTGCGGCGTGTAAAGCCCACGCAACAGAGCCAAAAGCGTACTTTTGCCACTCCCACTTTCACCAATGAAAGCGATGCGTTGACCTTTTTTGAACGAAATATTAATATCGTGTAAGCTGTGCGGGGCGTGATTCGCATCATAGCTATCTCGGTGCGAAAAGTTGAGGTTTTTGATGTCCATTTGAGTCCACTTTTCGGGCAGCATTTCGTTGCTTTCGCCACGATGATTTTCGTGATAAGCGGCACTGATGCTTCGGGCAGTTTGCACGTCCGTATTGTATTGCATGATTTGCGTGTATTGCCATGCCACATCGTGAAAAACGCTCGTAAATTGATTGACATAACCCAACAGCGTCACCAAACCACCGACTTGAAACACCTTATCGGCAGACCAATTTTGATACACAAAACCAACCGCCACCACCACATAAATCAAGCAAACAAGCATATCCGCCACAAACCATTTCCACTCATTTATCAACACATTTCGTCGAAAAGGCTTCCAAACGGCTTGTATTTTGCTCAAAAGACCCGTTTCCATGCTCTTTTCCAAACGCAAAGTAATAACCGTAATGATGTTGGAAAGACTGTCAAAAAGGGTCGAAGAAATAACGTGTTCCTTCTCGTTCACCTCATCCAAAGTCTCGATAAATGGTTCATCAAATTTCATAATGACCCAAATCGTGAAAGCCCCCAAAAGGATACCAATACACCCAAAAAGCGGTGAAAAATACAGCATTGCGCCAAAGGAAAATACAAATTTATTGACCGTATAAAGGTATAAAAATCCATCTTGAAAAAAATGTTTCAACGCCTCATACGCCTTACGGATGCGATTGATGGTTGCGCCACTGTGGTTGTCTTGATGCCATTTCACGGGCAAATGCAAGGCTTGATGGTACATTTCCATCAAAAAATTACGGCTCAAATTGAAGGCCAAACTGCGCTCCATCACCCGTGCAGGCCCGTGAAAACTCCATTCCAACAATTTCAAACCCAAATAAGCCGCCCCAAACCATAAAACATGCGACATAGCATGATTGCTTTCAAACTGAACTTTATTCATAAACCACCCATACAAAATAGGGTGCATCATGTCCACAATGCCCGCCACGATGAAAAGGCTGTAAACAAAAACGTATCGTCTGCGCTCGTTTTTGGCGTGTTGCCAGGCCGTGGTGAGTAGGGCAATGTAAGGGTTTTGAGTATTTATTTTCATGGGGCAAAGGTAAGCCAAATGGTTAAATACTAAGTAAACAAATCGTCCATTGATAACTCATTTGACTGTAAACAATCATTAAAAATATTACGTTCTTCCGTGCGCCCAATTGATGCCATTTTGTCTGTTTTAATGTGAAAAATAAAGGTATAAAAAACAGGGGTTTTGGCTGGATATAATTTCGAGGATTTTTAAATTTATTTTTTAAAACTTAAAAATACCTTGTAAGTAATTGATAATCAATACTTTATGTAAAATCAATAAAAATTAAACTCAGCCAAAACTCGATAAAAAAGCCAACTTTGGCTGAGTATGTTTTTTTGGGCTAAAAAAATTAAAATACTGAGGGGTCTCTTTATCCCGTAATTCCTCAAATATATCAAACCCTCGGCGCATTGAAACGCCATTCTATTTTTTAGCCATTAAAGGATTCCAACCCAAACCACCACTCAAACGACGATAGACCCAATAGCCCAAACCACCCAACAAAAAGACGGGCCAAATAGCCACCAAACCCACCATCAAATCCAACAAAAAGACCCAACCGCCACGAAACGAATCACTCAAACGATACCAAATACTCGGCGTATGCGCAAATACTGAGGGGTTCACTTTCACCGCCTTCTGAATCACCACATCTTGATACATCGCCAGCGAGATGGTGCTGTATTGCACATCAAAATCCTTTTTCATATTCGCACCTTCGCTTTCAATCGCCCCGTCATTCATATCCACGGTTGTTTGTTCCGCACTCACGATGTCGTCTAAGCGTTTGCCCTTCACATCCGAAGCATTTTGGATGCGTTGTGCGCTTTGAACCCTTATTTTTGCTTTCAACGCATCCATCATATAATCAACCGTCACGTCCGAAGATTTTACGTTTCGATGGTCTAAAAAAGCGTAAATACGACTAATTTCTGCCAAAACAGTGTCTAATTGACTATTTTTGACCCGCAAAGTCATAGCGTTTTCAATTTCATACTTTGTGATTTCCATCACCGAATCGGTACTTATGGGCGTTTGTGTCTGCTCGGCAATGCGGCTGTTCAAATGGGTTTCTGTGACAAAACCGTCAAAATGTTTCACCATATTTTCTACATTATAAGTCGCTTTTTCCGTATTATTGACCCTGAAACGAAGGTCGGCAGTACGAATTATTTTTCTGTTCTGCGAAAAAGGCTCAAATACTGAGGGGCCCTTTGTCACCACGTTTTTTGAAGGTTGGGGCATAGTTTCGGGTGCTGTTTGGGTCGGCTGATTTGAATCACTCAAAAGTGCATTTTGTGTAGTTTCTGTTGATTGAACTGCCGCTTCGGCATCTTTTTTTTCCATACTAAAAGTGCCACTTGTGTTTGATTGAGGTGCATTGAGTGCCTGTTGCGATGGTTTGGCTGTAACTGGGCGTTCTTTCGATTGTTTGCTACAAGCGATGACGAAAACCAAAAAGCATAAGGTAATAATGAGATTCTTCATTTTTGATTGTTTTTTTGATTAAAAAATAGGATTTAAAATTGAGTTATGTGATTGTAATATATTGATTTTCAATATTTTAAATAATTATTTTAATCATATTTAATTAAAATTAAAAAAAAAGTAAAAAATACTGAGGGGCCCCCTTAAAATTATTTTGGAGTCCAGAGGACTCATACATTTGTAGCAAAACAATCGAGATGAGTTCTCCGAGTCCAGCGGACTCGTACATTTACTTACGCACTCATATATGTACGAGTCCGCTGGACTCGAAAAACTCATCTCGATTGTTTTGCTACAAATGTGCGTGTCTGCTCGACTCCAAATTGCGTAATTTAACACTGCGGATTTACATCTAAATCTTGAATACATAACCATAGATGCAATTCACAAATTTTTTGCACAACGTTTTTTCATTTTTTTTCTTCCAAAGCAATATTCTATCTTAATTTTGCCCAAATTTGTAGCGGCGGATTTATCCGCCGAGTGGCATAAGTAATTGATAATCAAGGTTTTATTATCGGCGGATGAATCCGCCGCTACAGCAAAATATGGAGACGAGCGAGTTATTAAAAAAAGTCCGTAAAATAGAAATCAAGACAAAAGGTTTGTCGGCGAACATCTTTTCGGGTGAATACCATTCGGCGTTCAAAGGGCGGGGCATGTCGTTCAGTGAAGTGCGGGCGTACAACTACGGCGACGATGTTCGGAACATTGATTGGAACGTGACGGCACGCACGGGTGTGCCTTTCGTAAAAGTGTTTGAAGAAGAGCGTGAATTGACCGTGATGCTCGTAATTGACATGAGCCGTTCCGCTTTTTTTGGCACAAAAGCGCAGTTTAAAAATGAAATGATGACGGAAATTTGCGCCGTTTTATCCTTCTCCGCCATCAATAATAACGACAAAGTAGGCGTGATTTTTTTCTCGGATAAAATAGAAAGATTTATCCCACCGAAGAAAGGACGGGCGCATATCTTATTGATTATCAGAGAGTTAATCAATTTTGAACCAACGGGAAAAGGTACAAATATGAGCGTGGCGTTGCAGTATTTGAACAGCGTTATCAAAAAACGCAGCATCTGTTTTCTGCTCTCCGATTTTATGACAAGAGGCTACGATGATGCCCTTCGCATCGCCTCAAAACGGCATGACATCGTGGGCATACACATAGCCGACCCCAATGAAGAAAAACTACCGCCCGTGGGTCTTTTTCGAGCCGTAGATGCTGAGACCAATGAACGTATTTGGATTGACACGGATAATCCTTCGGTGCGGCATCGTTATGAGCAATGGTATAAAGATAATTTTCAATATTTTAAATCCACTTTCACCAAATCGGGCGTGGATAATATGAGTATCCGCACGACCGAAAGTTATGTGAATGCTTTGATGAAATTTTTTAAATCGAGAGGTAAGTAATTGATTATCAATGTTTTATGTTTTATAAAATTTGTAAATAATAACTTATTAAACCAATGCCCATTTTGCGATGTCGTATCAATAGCGGGCGATTTCAATCGCCCGAAACGGAATTACCGTCTTCAAACAACAATAAAAAGTGAAATTTCGATGAAAATACTGAGGAGCCTATTTCTCACACTCATTATAATAAGTACACATTTCTCTTTCGCCCAACAAAGCGAGCTAAGAGCCTTCGCCGCCATGGACTCCAACGTGATGCTCATAGGCGACCGTGTGACACTACACGTGGGCGTTGACCACAACGAAAAAGACGAGGTTTTGCGCATCACACCCGACATGCCTTTGGCTTTGGACTCAAATTTTGAAATTATTGGGGCGGGCAAATGGAGTCGTGGACGCATCGGCAGCTATCGAGATATTGTTTTCACCGCTTGGGATACAGGGCTTTTTCGGATTCCGCCCGTTGAGTTTGTGGTGCGCCACAGCAACGGCGATCAAGAGCTTGTTCGGTCACGCCCCTTGCTCGTGACCGTCGAAAATCCGAAGGGCGTGGACAACATGGCGGCACCCGCACCCATGAAAGAAATCATACAAGAAGAGATGACTTTTGAAGATGTTTTGCCGTGGTTGATTGGCGTTTTGGCGTTTGTGGGCGTTGGTCTTGGCTTATGGTTTTTGTATAAAAAATACAAAGAAAAACCTGTATTGCCCATCGTTCAAAAAGTCGTTCATCCACCTCATATTATTGCCGAAAGACTACTTAAAGAGTTGAAAATCAAACAGTTATGGGAGAAAGGGCAAATAAAAGAATACTACTCCGAATTGAGCCACATACTGAGGGGGTACTTAGAAGAAGCTTATAAAATTCCCGCTTTGGAAAGCACAACCGATGAGTTAATGACCCTTTTAAACAGCAACAAAATGACCGCTTTTCAAAGTCTAAATAAGTCTGATTTTTTATTAGAAAAGGTACAAGATTTACTCCAAACGGCAGATTTGGCGAAGTTTGCAAAGGTCATCCCACCCGATACGGTGCATGATAAATTTTGGTCGGATGCGTGTGATATTGTGGAAAAAACGAAGCCGAAGCCTGTTGAAATTGTTGAAACATTTAAAGATTAATTTTACACAGATTTAAGGATTAAAAGGATTTAAGGATTTGTATTTTACACGGATTTAAGGATTAAAAGGATTTAAGGATTTTTTTATTTTAATCCAAAAATCTTTTAATCCTTCTAATCCCTAAATCCGTGTAAAATATAAATCCTTAAATCCTTTTAATCCTTAAATCCGTGTAAAAATCCTTCTAAATCCTATAATCTAATCACTCTTTGAAAATAGCCGTCAATACAAGATTTTTGTTAAAAGATAAACTCGAAGGCATCGGTTTATACACGCTTGAAGTCGTAAAACGCTTGGCAGCGGCGCATCCCGAAGACGAATTTATCTTTTTTTTTGACCGCCCTTTTGACCCTTCTTTTGTTTTTTCACACAATATAACACCCATCGTTTTGTCGCCACCTGCCCGACATCCGTTGCTCTTTATGGTTTGGTTTGAGTGGTCAGTGGCAAGGGCTTTGAAAAAATATCAAGCCGATGTTTTCCTCTCTTTTGACAATTTTTTAAGCCTTTCTACTTCAATTCCTACTGTTTTAGTCGTCCACGATATTGCTTTCACCCATTTTTCGGAGAATGATAAATGGGTAAATCGTCAATACTATAAATTTTTTACCCCTCGATTTTTAAAACGAGCCAACGCCATTCTCGCCGTTTCAGCGTTTACGAAACAAGATATTTTATCTAAATTTTCTTTTGTAGAAAAAAATAAAATAAAGGTGGCGTACAATGGTTGTCGTGATATTTTTCAACCGCTTGATTTTATTCAAAAAGAAGAAAAAAATACTCAAAATATGGAGTACAGCGACACCCCGAACCCTTTCGGGACTGAGGGGCCTCCTTTTTTCCTTTTCGTAGGCGCAGTACACCCACGTAAGAATGTGCATACACTCATACAGGCCTTTGACTTATTTAAAAAAAGAACAAAATCAAACGTACAATTAGTGTTATGTGGTCGTTTTGCTTGGCAGACGGGTGCCGTAAAATCCACTTACGATGCCGCTACGTTTAAACAAGACATCATTTTTAAAGGTTATGTAGATGATAAAGAAGTGGTAAAACTAACGGCTTCGGCTTTGGCGATTACTTACGTTTCCCTTTTTGAAGGCTTCGGCGTACCGCTTTTGGAAGCCATGAATTCTGATACGCCCATCATCACGAGCAACGTTTCTTCTATGCCCGAAGTGGTGGGCGATGCTGCACTTTTGGTTAACCCCGAATCCGTTGAGGACATTGCCAACGCTATGCAACGAGTTTTTGAAAATCAAGATTTAAGAGAAAAACTAATAGCACAAGGGCGCATCCAAAGGCTAAAATTTGATTGGGATAAAACGGCTAATATTATTTATAGTGAATTAAAAAACATTTGTAAGTAATTGAATAGGCCCCTCAGTAGTCAGTCAATTTAATTGTGTCGGGTCGTTTTTTGATAGAACTCTTGGAGGGTTGCAAACCCTCCAAGAGTTGTACTCGGCACAATTAAATTGACTATTCACTCAATATTTAACACAAATTTCACGAATTCTAAATTCTATTCATTCTAATTCACATTCTATTCATTCTGATTATGACAATAAAAAACGCACAAGAAACCGTAGATAATTGGATAAAAACCATCGGTATCCGCTACTACAATGAGTTGACTAATACCGCTATTTTAATGGAAGAAGTAGGCGAAGTAGCTCGACTCATGGCTCGACTTTACGGTGAACAATCATTCAAAAAAACCGATTCAGAAGCCACCGCAAAAGAAGATTTGGCGGACGAAATGGCAGATGTGATGTTCGTACTAATTTGCCTCGCCAACCAAACAGGCGTGGATTTGACGGAGGCGATGCATAAAAATTTAGAGAAAAAAACGAAGCGGGATAAGGAACGTCATGCGGGGAACGAGAAGTTGAAATAGGTTAAAAACCCTCCAAAAGTCTGAAACTTTTGGAGGGTTGTATTATCTTATTGCTTAATCGCCGCAATCCCTGGCAACTCCTTCCCTTCCAAAAACTCCAACATCGCACCACCGCCCGTAGAGACATAACTCACGGCATCTTCCAAGCCCATTTGCGTTACCGCCGCCACCGAATCGCCGCCACCGACCAACGAAAATGCGCCTTTTTCGGTCGCTAATGCCACCGCCTCGGCTATTGATTTTGTGCCTTTTGCAAATTTTTCCATCTCAAAAACACCCATTGGCCCATTCCAAAGCAAGGTTTTTGAAGCCGCAATCACGGTTTTGAACTCCGCAATGGCATTGTCGCCAATGTCTAAACCCATCCAACCGTCGGGAATATTATTGCTTGCCGTTACTTGTGTGTTGGCAGCTGCATCAAATTTATCAGCGCAAAGACTATCACTCGGAAGCAACAAACCAACGCCTTTTGCCTTCGCTTTTGTGATTAAATCACGGGCATTTTCGAGTCTATCATCTTCGCAAAGCGAGCCGCCAATCGTGCCGCCCATTGCTTTCATAAACGTATAAGCCATGCCGCCGCCGATGATAAGATTGTCCACCACGTCAATCAAACGCTCAATAATTAATATTTTATCACTCACTTTTGCGCCCCCAATAATAGCCGTGTAAGGGCGTGCAGGATTGTTCAAAACCTTCTCGGCACTGTCAATTTCGGCTTGCATGAGGTAGCCAAAAGTTTTGTGGCTTTTATCAAAAAAACGAGCCATCGTAGCCGTGGAAGCATGGTCACGGTGGGCCGTTCCGAAGGCATCATTGACATAAATTTCACCCAATTTCGACAATTGCTCTGCCATGCCAACATCGCCTTTTTCTTCGCCTTTGTGAAAACGAGTGTTTTCTAAAAGTAATACTTCACCCGCTTTCAAAGCCGCTGATTTATCAAGAGCTTCTTGACCCAAACAATCATTGGCAAATTGAATCGGGCAGCTTAACAAATCAGACAAATGGGCCACCAAATGACGCAACGTGAATCTATCCACATCCAAAGAACCGTCTTCTTTGAGTTTTTTCAAAGGTCTATCCAAATGACTCATTAAAATGACGGCACCACCTTTTGCCAAAATGTCTTTAATAGTCGGCACGGCGGCACGCATACGGGTATCATCCGTGATGGCAAGCGTTGCTTTGTCGAGCGGTACGTTAAAATCCACCCGCACGAGGACTTTTTTTCCGTTGAAATCCAAATTCATATTTTTTATTTTTAGAATGTTTGATAATTATTGGTGATTGAGTTATTAAGTGATTGGTTAATTAATTATTGAGTGATTAGAATAAGCCAATCACTTAATCACCAATCATTTAATCACCAATAACTCAATAAAGTTGGCAAAATTAAACTTTTTGAGACACCCCCTCAGTATTTTGTCTCAAATTTTGAAAGAAAAATTATAAGAAAGATTGCATTTTTTTATTCTGTCATTTATCGTTTTAATTATCAATAGTTTTGTGGATGATAATTTTGAAATGAAATTCTATTGTTTTTGAAAAAAAAATAGAATAATGTATGTTAAAAATACTAAAAACAGATATGAATTTAGTTAAAAGTAATATCTTGCGGCGGAATTAAATATATACTAATTAAATCAAAAATCAAGTCAAACACGTATAAATACTCTTTAAAGAAAATCAGATTCCAATTTTCTTCCCCATAATTTATCTATGCAATTTTTAACATTCACATTGCTTTCGCTCTAAACGAGTGATTGTTCGTGTGTGTATATGTGTATCTAATAAGTCGTAAATATTTTTCAGCAAACCATATTATATAATTTTTTCCATTAAAATAATCATAAAAAATGAAGCAGCTTTTTTTACTTTTTTCTATCATTCTATTGGCTACTTTTTCTCTAAACGCTCAAACGCATGAGCATCGTAATTGTGCGGCTATGGAGGTTTTGGAACAACAACTCCAAGCTGATCCCGCTATGTTGCAACGGATGCAAACGATAGAACGCCATACACAAGATTTCGTTTCAAAACCACAACTTCATGCTCGTGCTGTGGTCACTATTCCTGTTGTGGTTCACATTGTGTATCGCAATGCTACGGAAAACATCAGTGATGCTTTGGTGCAAAATCAAATAGCGGTTTTGAATGCCGATTTCCGCAAGCTCAACGCTGACGTTTCAAGCACCCCCTCAGTATTTCAAGCACTTGTGGCAGATGCTGAGGTCAATTTCTGTTTAGCGCAAAGAGATGTCAGTGGCAATGCTTCCACAGGTATCATGCGTTATTCTTCAACTCGTACTACTGATTGGGGTACTAATGATGCTGTCAAAAAAACATCAAGTGGCGGTGTTGCTCCTTGGGATGCGACCAAATATTTAAACATTTGGGTTTGCTCGGTTGGTGGTGGTATATTGGGTTATGCTCAATTTCCAGGCGGCTCAACTGCGACGGACGGTGTTGTTATTGATTATAAATATTTTGGTACTTTACCTAATTCAAGTACTTCATACCCCTACAATTTAGGTCGTACAGCAACCCACGAAGTTGGTCACTGGTTAAATCTTCGTCATATTTGGGGTGATGCAAACTGTGGTGATGACCTTGTAAGTGATACACCCACGCAACAAACTTCAAACGGTGGTTGCCCTGCTTTTCCACATGTCACTTGTAGCAATGGCCCCAACGGCGATATGTCAATGAACTATATGGATTATACCAATGATGCTTGTATGTATATGTTTTCAGCGGGTCAAAAAGCCCGTATGCAAGCTGTTTTGGTTGCTGGAGGCGCAAGAGCTTCTTTAGCTACGTCGAACGGTTGTACGCCTGGCACAGTTGTTTCTTGTGCTGCACCTACTAACGTGAGTGCAGGAAGCCTTACCGCAACGGGTGCTACAATCGGTTGGACGGCTGCGAGTGGCGCATCAAATTATTCATTGGATTATCGTATTTCAGGCGCAACCACTTGGACTACCTTAACAGTGACAGGTGTAAGCCAAGCTTTAACAGGTTTAACGGCTTCAACTTCTTATGAATATCGTGTAAAAACCAATTGTTCAACGAGCGCAAGTGGTTACACTACTATAGCCACATTTGCTACATCGGGTACGACAACTACATGTTCTGATCCTTATGAATCAAATAACACGCTGGCAACAGCTTCGGCAGCGGCAGTCAACACGCCAATTCAAGCGTTAATTAGTTCTTCAACAGATAACGATTATTTTTCATTTAGTAATTCAGCTTCACAACCCAATATCAGAGTAACTTTAACCAATATTCCAACTGGTAAAGACTATGACTTGAGATTATATAATTCAGCTGGCACAAATGTCAAATCTTCATTGAGTTCAGGGGTCACAGCCGAAAAAATTCTTTACAATGCTGCGCCTGTTGGCACATATAAAGTACGTGTCTATCCATACTTGGGCAGTAGCACAACTGCTTGCTACACTTTGACAATCAATATTGGAAACACCACTTTCACCCGTGAAATTGATGGCTCAGATACACCTTTCGAGGAAGTGAAAATTACGCCTAATCCTGTGGCAGATGTCTTGAACATTGAGTGGCACGCTGAGGCTGACGCACCCGCTACCATTCGCCTTTTTGACTTAACAGGTCGTGAAATGAAGCGTATCGAAAAGCAAATGTCGAAGGAAATCACAACAGTTCAGATGGATGTGCGCAACGTTCAAAACGGTATGTATATCGTGACGCTTCAACAAGGCGAAACTTTGCAAACTAAGAAGGTTGTTGTAAATCATTGAGTGATTGGTGATTGAGTGATTGGTGATTACCAAATCACAAATCACTCAATCACCAATATTTTTCACAAAAAACTTGAATTATTCAAACAAATTACCATATCTTTGTGATATTAAAGAGGCGAGAAGGTTTTTTCCGATTAGGGAAGAAATCTTCTCGCCTTTTAATGTCCTATCCAACTTCCTTTTATCCAGATTTTTATTGGCAGGTTTTTAAGGATAAAATTTTTAACATAAAACATTGAATATCAATGTGTTAGAAATTTTACATTTAATTTGTGTTATAGAAATAGGGTTTTGAATAAAATACTGAGGGGGTTGTTTTTATAGATATTTTTTCAAATTTAAAAATGTTTAGTTATGTCTCAATACACTTATTTAACCCAAAACGGGTTCGATAAACTCAAGGCTGATGTAGATGAATTACGCACCAATGGTCGCAAAGAAGCTGCTCGTGCCATTGCTGAAGCAAGAGAAAAAGGCGACCTATCAGAGAATGCTGAATACGATGCCGCAAAAGATGCACAAGGCATGTTGGAAGCAAAAATTGCTGAAATAGAAACCAAAATAGGTAACGCCCGAATCATTGATGAAACCATGTTAGACGACTCGAAAGTAGGCGTTTTGACCACCGTTGTCATCGAAAATGTAAAAATGAAAAAGCAGTTGAAATATAAACTTGTTCCTGAAACTGAGGCAGATCTCAAGACAGGCAGATTGTCCGTTAGCTCTCCAGTGGGTCAAGGGCTTTTGGGTAAAGTCGTGGGCGAATTGGCTACCGTGTCAACTCCTAATGGCGATATTCAATTTAAGGTTATCAGTATTTCTCTTGAATAAAAATAAGGTAAATTTTGGCTCGTAAAGTGTAAAATACTGAGGGGCCTAAAAAATACACATGCTCGATTTACAAATCTATAAATAATTGATTTTAAAGCAATTATGGCGATTTATAAATCGAGCATTCTTTTTTTAGTCGTAAATTTAAAATCGTATATCACAAAATGGCATCCATATTCACAAGAATCGTACAAGGAGAAATCCCGTGCTACAAGATAGCTGAAACCGAAGATTACCTCGCTTTTTTAGATGTTCGTCCGCAGCATCGTGGTCACACGCTTGTGATTACGAAGCGTGAAATAGACTACATTTTCAACGTCGAAGATGACCTTTTAGCGGGGCTTATTTTGTTTGCAAAACAGGTTGCTAAGGCGGTTGAAAAAACAGTTCCTTGCAAACGAATTGGCATTGCTGTAGTTGGTTTAGAAGTGCCACACACGCACATACATTTGATGCCTATTAATAACGTGTCGGATTTGGGTTTTGGACACAGCATTACTTTGTCGACGGAAGAAATGAGTGATTTGGCGCAAAAGATTGCGGCAAATTTTGTTTAGTTTTTTATTTTCTGTCTATTATCTACAAATCTAAAACGTAAAAAAAATGTGTCATTGCGAGCGCAGCGAAGCAATCTGCCAGGCTTTAGCAGTTCTCCTTCTATCTGGATTTACTACTAAAATTGGGCAAAAAGAGGGACTACTAAAAACTTGGCAGATTGCTTCGCTGCGCTCGCAATGACACTCTTTTCTTAGCTTTTAGAGATATGGTTTAGATTAAAAATACGTAAAAAGGCTTTTAACCTTATGATTTTCATAAGTTGAAAGCCTTTTTGCATTTAATTCTTATTTTTTTATAAATTAATTCTAACAAAACATTATATTTGTTGAAAATCAAGAAAAACAAACATTTATGAGCCTACTACATCCGAAAACCCCACTCCTTCTCTCACTTTTATGCTTTATTACTACCTTTGGTTTATCCCAAAATGCCTACCATGATGCCTATTTTCACATAGAAAATAAAAAAGCGGTACGTGATGCGCATAGCATGTTCAAAAAGTATCTGACGCTCAACCAAAAAGAGCCTAAACTCACCGAAGGCGATAAAAAAACGTTGGAAAGGCAATTTGAAACGTTGGAAAATGCTTTGGATTTTTACCAAAGTCCCTACATCGACAGCGTGAGCGTCCCCTCAGTAAAAAACCTCAAAGACATTCTTACGGCAAAAGATTCTATTGCGGCAAAGCTCAAAACCTTGTTCGAAGCGAAAACCGATAGAGGTATGGAAACCATGAAAATGGCATCTTTGGGCCTAAAAGAATACAATTTTGTGCAAGGTGCATTGCGGTCTTCCAACGGCGCATCCTTGACGAGTGTGCCTTCTACCTCGCTGCTTTCAGCTACGTCTATCATAGATGGTACTGCTCTTTTCTTAAAAAAACGCATCAAACAGGAGTTTCAATTGGCGTTTTTGAATCAATTTAAACAAAAAATTGAAGAAAATACGCTCTTGCAACAACTCATGCCCGAAACGTTCCAAACCCTGCAAAGCGTTTTGAGCATGGACAATCAAATTGGCTCGCTCAACAGCATTGCGATGGCGGCGTTTCAATCCGATTTGGAGCAAATGCCCGACCATATCGAAACGGCCATGCTCCGAAATCCCTATTTTAGCGACATCAAAACCGAAATTCCTTTTAAATATTATGCCTTGCCTTTCAATTTTTTGAAGCATTTTCGCTTGGGTACGCATCCCGCTTTTGCGATGCGTGATTTGAGAAACGAATACTTTAACGGCAACTCCGATTTGGATAGAATCATCAAAACCATGGTGGCTCTGAATGATAATTTTATTGACAAAGAATCGGATTGGAAAGAGAGTAATTCCGACCAAACGGGCGAAGCGGCGGGCAATCTTTTTGACAGCAAAACGGTGTTCGTCGAATCCGAAAAATGGTATGATTTGAAACGCAAAGGTGGCGAAGATTTGTTCATGGCTATCATCTATAAAAGGCGAGGTAAGGAACTTTTCCCACACATCAATCCCAAATCGGCCCCCTCAGTATTGAAAGAGAAAATGCGGGTAATTGGTGATAATATGGGCGAATATCTATCAAATTTGAATGCTTTTGAACGTTTATACCAAAATATTCAAGTATCGGAAGGGCGTGGGCTGCGTGATAGCTTGGCTCTGGATTTGACTTGGAATGTGATGCAATTGGTGGATAAAAGTCATTTAATTTACTTCGGAACGTTGGATAGTGCCGAGCAAGTGACCCAAAAAAACAGTTATTGGGGGCAATTTAAACCGCTTTCGGAAGCCACATTGAAGGCAGTCGGTTCGTTGCAACGCAAAAATTATGCGGGTGTCGTCCTCAATGTGTTCCAAATACTGAGGGGGTTAAGCAAGATGTCAAAATTCCAATCTGAATACCTCAAAAACGACCCAAAACTCAACGAATTTTTCTTCTACGCCAATTTTATGACCGATGTTTTGAGTGCAAATAATAGCGAAGAAGTAGGCGATATTCTCGACCGATATGCCGCACCCGTGGGGTCGTATGGCATCAAACGGCGTTCAAAAATGAGCATTTCACTCAATGCTTATCCCGGACTTTTTGTGGCGGCGGAGCATCCGTGGTTTACGGATAGTCGGGTGAAAGAATGGGGATTTATTTCGGGCGTGACGGCTCCCATTGGCTTGTCTTTTGATTGGGGCGGCTATGGTTTGGAGGGCAAGCCCAAAAGTTGGTCACTCTTCGTTTCTGCCATTGACATCGGTGCAGTTTTGAGTTATCGTTGGACAAATGATGTAGTTTCAGGCTTACCCGATAAGATTGAATGGGCGCAAGTGCTGTCTCCTGGACTGCATTTGGGCTACGGATTTGCTAATTTACCTTTGAATATGTCATTTGGCTATCAAATTTCACCCAAATTGCGCAATGTTGCGGACAATGGCTCAACCTCGGTTCGGAATCAAACCTTCGGGCGTTTTAGTCTGAATCTTACGGCGGATATTGTTATTTTTAATTTTCATAAAAAGAAAAAGCAATAACATATATTTTTTTTATAAACACATAGGCACATAGGACACATAGAAAGGATTAAGTTTATTGAAAACTCCTCTTATCTATGTGTCCTATGTGCCTATGTGTTTATAAAAAAAATATGTGTTACTATTTTTCCTCACATTTAACATTCTAAAAAAATTAACCTTTTTTAACACAAAAATTCTCCCATTTAAACCTAAATTTGCCTTTAAAAACAAGCAAAATTGCTTCAAATACTGAGGAGCCTATTTCCCTAACTACTGTTCCAAATTATGTTTCGTTTTGAGCATCCTACATATTTATACGCATTAGGTCTGATTCCGATTTTGACCTTATTTTTCTATTTGACTCGTCGAGCCCGAAAGCAAGCCTTGTTGCGTTTTGGCGATGTCGATTTGGTAAAAAGGCTCATGCCGCAAGTCTCGATGCTCAAGCATCCCTTGAAATTTGGTGTTTTGATGCTCGTTTTCACGCTTTTGACCATTTCTTGGGCAAATCCACAATGGGGAACGAAGCGGGAAAAAGCCAAACGAAAAGCCTCTGATGTCATAATTGCCTTAGATATTTCTAATTCAATGCTCGCAAATGATGTGCAACCCACTCGTTTGGAGCGAGCGAGAGCTTTCACACTCGACCTCGTGCAAGCCTTGAAAGGGGAACGCATCGGCAGCATCGTTTTTGCGGGCAACGCCTATTTGCAGATGCCTTTGACCAACGATTACACGGCGGCAGCGATGTTTGTTAAATCGGCTAACCCAAATCAAGCACCTACGCAAGGCACAGCCATCAGCGATGCCATTGAAATTGCGGAAAAAGCCTTTGGCAAAGAGGCGAAAAATCACAAAGTTTTAATCGTCATTTCGGACGGCGAAGACCACGATTCGGAAGCCATTGCACGGGCAAAAGAAGCGCACGAAAACGGTTTATTGATATTTACAGTAGGCGTTGGCACGGCAGAAGGCGGATTAATTACCGCTGATTTTGGTGGCGTGACGGATTACAAAAGAGATGAGAATGGGCAACCCGTCCGCACGAAGCTGAATGAGCAAATGATGCGTGATTTGGCTGCGGCTGGTGAAGGTGATTATTTCAACATTGCCAATACAAATGGTGTGATTGCAGCGTTAAAGAATAGGGTTGATAAGGTAGAAAAAAGGGAATTAGAGGTACGCTCGTTCAGTGAGTTTGAATCGTATTTTCAATGGTTTTTATTCCCTGCATTAATCATTTTAGTCATCGAATTTATGATGCCTTATCGAAAAAGTGCTTGGGAAGAACGAGATATTTTTAAAATTTAATGTATTGTTTAATAGTTCTTGTAATTCAAAAATACAGCAATTTAACAATCAAACAATACAGCATTCAACAATCAAACAATGCAACGATTAATTCTTAATTTTTCATTTTTAATTCTATTGACCCCCTCAGTATTTTACGCTCAAACGGCGCATAAAATGCTTAGGAAAGGAGATGCAGAATATATGTCGAAAGACTATAAAACGGCGGAAGAAAACTATCGAAAAGCGAATGAGGCGGAGCGTTCGCACAAGGGCAGTTTCAACCTTGGGAACACCGTTTATTTGCAACAACGCTACGATGAAGCCATCAAGCAATATGAAGACGCAGCGGGTAGAGCAAAGACTAATGACTTGAAAGCCAATGCTTTATACAATAAAGGAAATGCTCATTTCTGGAAAAATGACTATGCCAATGCTGAAAAAGCATATAAAGAATCGTTGATGCTAAACCCTAATGATGCCGATGCAAAACGCAATTTGGCAATGGTAAAAAAACTCAAAAAGCAACAAGAACAACAACAGCAAAATCAAAAAAATAAAGACCAAGATAAGGATAAAAACAAAAAAGACGATAAGCAAAACGATAAGCAAGACCCGAAAGACGATAAGCAAAATCAAGATAAAAACAGCCCTGAAAACAAAGCTCAAAAGGGTAAAGATGAACAGCAAAAAGACCAAAATCAAGAGATTGATCAAAACGCTCAAAACAATCGTCCGCAAAACACGCCTGCGCAAGATTTGAAAAAAGAAGAGGCAAAACGGATGCTTCAAATTATGGATGATGAAGAACGAAAAGTGCAGCAACGGTTGAAAAAAGGGAAGGCAAAACCGTCGAAATCGGATAAGGATTGGTAAAAATCATTCGTATGAAACTTGTAAAAACGATAGAAATCTTACACGCCGAAGCACGGCACATCATCGAAAGCGGACGTAAAGCGGCTTACCATGCTGTCAATACCAGCATGGTGAAAACCTATTGGGAAATTGGGCAACTGATTGTAGAAGAAGAACAACAAGGTGAGGAACGGGCTAAATATGGTAAATATATCATTATCGAATTGGCAAACCGACTACAAAAAGAATATGGTAGTGGTTATTCAGGACAAAGCCTTTGGAATTATAGACAATTCTACAAAGAGTTTCCAATTCTCTCCGCAGTGCGGAGAGAATTGACTTGGACACATTACAAGCAACTTATGCGTGTTCATAACAAATCCGCAAGGGCATTTTATGAAGAGGAAGCCATTAAAAGTGGTTGGAACACCCGTGCATTAGACCGTCAAATCAACGCTTTTTATTATGAACGCCTATCATCAAGTCTGGATAAAACGGCTGTTGAAAATGAAGCGATTGAGAAAGCGGCTGAACTTGGTAGTGATGCCTTTGATTTTATTAAAAATCCTACGGTTTTAGAGTTTTTGAACCTCAAAGCCGACCATAAACTTTATGAAAGCGAATTAGAGCAATTGTTGATGGATAATTTGCAAGAATTTCTATTAGAACTTGGGCGTGGTTTTTCGTTTGTGGCTCGACAAAAATACATTCGGGCTGATGACGAGGATTTCTTTATTGATTTGGTTTTTTACAATTATCTCCTCAAATGTTTTGTTTTAATTGACCTTAAAGTAGGTAGATTAACGCATCAAGATATTGGTCAAATGGATATGTATGTGAGAATGTACAATGATTTGTATAAAATCGAAGGGGACAACCCAACAATTGGTATTATTCTCTGTTCTGAAAAAACGGAAGCGGTTGTTAAATATTCTGTTTTAAGCGAAAGCCAACAACTCTTTGCTTCAAAATACCTCCTGTATTTGCCCTCAGAATCCGAATTGAAAGCTGAATTAGAACGGGAACGTCTTTTCGCAGATTTAAAATTACAACAACCCCCTCAGTAAACCGCTTTTTTGAATTACGGTTTATCTGATTTTCAATCCGTGTAAAATCTGATTTGTAAAAATAAAATCTTAAATCTATTAAAATGAAAAAAATTATTTTAGGTTTAATCACAATGATACCCCTCAGTATTTGGGGTCAAAAAGAGGCTCTTTTCACCATGTCCGTGAGTAGCGATACAGTAGGCATGAATGGTGGTTTAGAGGTTACTTTCACTTTAGAAAATGCCCAAACCAAACAATTTAATCCCCCAAATTTTGATGGTTTTGAGGCGCAAGGGCCTTCCACGGCATCGAGCATGAGCTTTGTGAATGGCGATATGAGTCAAAAAATTTCTTACACCTATTATTTGACTCCAAAGACGCAAGGCAGTTTCGTCATTGACAAGGCGACTCTTGAAACGGACGGCAAAACGTTGGAAACAGAACCCAAAACCGTGGTCGTGGTGGATTATTACGAAGCACCCGAACGCCGCAATCAAAGTCGCAATCCTTTTTTTAATGATGATGATGATTTTCCTCGGGCGTTCCCACGTGAGCAAGTAACGCCTCGCCCGCAACGCTCTGATGAAAATAAGGATAAGAAGAAAAAATATTCTACGGAAAAAATTTAAAAGAATATTAAACGTTGCGCAACTTTGTCGAAGTCCATTGCAAATCCTTGAAAAATGAATTTTGAAATTCATTTT
>JAYTMW010000056.1:0-6919 GCA_043728105.1 Saprospiraceae bacterium
AAAAAACAAATCAATCAAATTATAAATTACGGAAAATGTCAAAAATATTAATCATTGGAGCGGGTGGTGTCAGTCAAGTTGTGGTGCATAAATGTGCGCAACACCCCTCAGTATTTACGGAGATTTTATTAGCCAGTCGCACCAAATCTAAATGCGATAAAATTGCGGCTGAAATCAAGCAAAAATATGATAGAACCATCGAAACAGCGGGCATTGATGCCGAAGATGTGCCAGCTTTAACGGCTTTGATGAAGGCTTTTAAGCCCGTTTTGGTCATAAATGTAGCACTACCCTATCAAGATTTGACGATTATGGATGCGTGCCTCAACGCAGGTGTTCACTATTTAGATACCGCCAATTATGAACCAAAAGATGTCGCAAAATATGAATATTCGTGGCAATGGGCGTATCAAGACCGTTTCAAAAAAGCGGGTTTAATGGCTGTTCTCGGTTGTGGTTTTGACCCAGGGGTAACGAACGTTTTCACGGCTTACGCAGCCAAACATCACTTCGACGAAATGCACACGCTCGACATCGTGGATGCCAACGCAGGTAGCCACGGAAAAGCATTTGCAACCAATTTTAATCCTGAAATTAATATTAGAGAAATCACCCAAAATGGTAAGTTTTATGAGAATGGCGCATGGGTAGAAATACCACCTTTTGCCGTCAAAAAAGACTTAAACTACCCTAATATTGGTCCAAAACCTTCCTATGTTATCTACCACGAAGAGTTAGAATCGTTGGTAAAACACTTTCCGACCTTGAATCGAGCAAGGTTTTGGATGACTTTTGGGGATGAATATTTGACCCATTTGCGAGTCATTCAAAACATCGGTATGGCGGGTATCGAACCCATCAAATTTCAAGGTATGGACATCATTCCATTAGAGTTTTTGAAGGCTGTGTTACCAAATCCAGGCGATTTAGGTGAAAATTATACGGGTTGGACGAGCATTGGTTGCCGCATAAAAGGCATAAAAAATGGCGTAGAAAAAACCTATTACGTCTATAACAATTGCTCTCACGCCGCCGCTTACGAAGAAACAGGTACACAAGGCGTGAGTTACACAACGGGCGTTCCCGCCATGATAGGAGCCATGATGATGCTCACAGGTGAGTGGAAAGGCGCAGGTGTTTGGAACATCGAACAACTCAATCCCGACCCTTTTATGGCAAAATTAAACCAATATGGCTTGCCGTGGCATGAGTTGCATGATGTGGATTTGGAGGTTTAATTTGTTAGAGACTATGTGATTGGTGATTGGTGATTACTCAATCACCTAATCACCAATCACATAATCACTAATTTTACGCCACATCAACCAATCCGTTTGTGGGTCGTCACCGACCTCAAAAATGTGCGTGCCGAATTTTTCAAAACCCATTTTTTGATAAAAACGAATGGCTTTAGGATTGTGTTCCCAAACGCCAAGCCATATAAAATGACAACCATTTTCTTTGGCCAAATTCATTGCATAATTCATAGCAATTGGCGCAACACCTTTTCCATGATGTTCAGAAAGCACATAAATACGGTCTAATTCGGTTGCTTTTACACCTTCAAAATTGAAATCTATTTCGATATTCGGCTTTGAGGTATGGAGTGGTGACTTATTTTCAGTCAATTTAAAATAAGCAATTGGTTCACTCTTTTCATTTTCAACAAAATAAAACGATACCCCCTCAGTATTTAACTCAATTGTTAAAGTTTGAAACGTAAAAGCTGAATTTACGTAAGCATAAAAGTCATCTGGATTGTTTTGATTTTCAAATGCTTCAATGAAAGTGCTTTTAGAAATTTCGATAAGTTTTGATAAGTCATTCAATGTAAGTTTTCGGATACGCATATTTTTTATTTTTATTCTAAAATTAAATGATGAGCCTCGTGGATAGCTCTTGTAAAATGTAAAAAAGAAAAACTTTTCCGTAATTTCCAAATGTAAAATAGACTAAGTTTAAAAACTACATTATATATTTACGGCGAAAAATATAAGAAATCAATTTATGAATTTAACACAATCAAAATCAACGAGTAAAAATAAAATATGAAGCAAATTAAAGCCTGCATTTTTGATTTAGACGGCGTGATAGTAGATACGGCTAAATATCACTTCAAGGCATGGAGACGATTGGCGAATGAATTAGGATTCGACTTTACGGAAGAGGAAAATGAACAATTGAAAGGCGTGAGCCGTGTAGAATCATTGAATTTGATTCTGAAATGGGGTAAAAAAGAGGAAAACGACGAGGAAGTAAAGACAGCAATGGCAGATAAAAAAAATGCGTGGTATTTGGAATACATCGAGCGCATGACTTCCGACGAAATATTGCCTGGCGCAGAAGCTTTTTTGAGAGATGCTAAAAGCAAAAATATCAAAATAGTATTGGGTTCGGCGAGTAAAAACTCTCGTCTGATTTTAGAACGCATTGGCATCATTCACCTTTTTGATGCTATTATGGACGGCAATTCGACCACAAAAAGCAAGCCCAATCCTGAAGTTTTTCTCATGGGCGCACAGGCTGTCGGGCTTGATCCAAAAGAATGTATCGTTTTTGAAGATGCCGAAAAAGGTATTGAAGCGGCTCTTGCGGGTGGTTTTTACACGGTGGGCGTTGGTAATGCCGATGTTTTGGACGAGGCGCATATCGTGATTCCAGGGTTTGAATACATTGAATATTCGGAGGTTTTGGAGGCTTTGACTTCTACTATTAGTACGAGCAAATGACCCCTCAGTATTTTTCAATAAAAGAGCATAAAACATTTGAATTGATGTTTTATGCTCTTTTTATTTTGACAACTTTTGATTCATAGTAACCAGTAAAAAATAATATGGTCTTTTTGAAGTTTTTTTTGAAACACATAGGCACATAGGACACATAGATTATTATATAATCGTTTGATTATCAATGAATTATGAAAATTACTTCTAAAAACTCAGCAATTCCGTATATGGGAAAAATAGAACCACAGATGATACTGATTAAACTGATTTTCAGTGATTTCTTTTGATTTAAACATGATTTTTTAGTTAAATCAGAAAAAAATCAGCGTTGATCTGTTTAATCTGTGTCATCTGTGGTTCTATTTTTTCCATATAAGGAATTGCTGGTGTCCTATGTGCCTATAGGCAACTTTGTTTTTTACTCGTTACTTTACACTCAATCAGCGTTAAATTAGCAAAATCAGCGGCTAAAAAACACAGAAAAGCCCTTCCTTGTAACATGGAAGGGCTTTTTTAATTTGATATGATTCTCTTGTTTCAATTAAAAATTAAGAATTATAAAATTAAAATTAGGCTCACTAAAGTCACGCATGACACGTCATTTTTAATCCTTAATTTTTAATTCCTAATTCCCTACACCACTTTGTCCGCACAGCTTGACGAAGCAAACGCATCGGGTTTGGCTCTGAAAGTGAAACCCATACCCAAGATGTAACCCATTGCTTCACGCAAAGCCACATTCGATTGGAAATAAGGGTCGGTGTTGATGTCGGCGTGTACTTCGAGAGCGACATCATGCTTGTCCAAAACTTGGCACAAGGCATACGCCACGTCCACTGATTTGCCGACTTCCGTAATCATGCGTTCCCGCAACGACATACTTCTTTTCATCAAATCGTGATGGATATACATGAATCCGCCCTTTCGTTCCCTTAAAAAAACGATAACGGTTGCGAAGTGAATATCCTCGCCCCGCACTTGCGAGTCGGTGCCGATACACACCTTCATTTTGTTGCCCAACGCCATTTCGGCGATTAGGGTTTGCTCAACGGCATCTTTTATAGGCAATTCGATTAATTGTCCGTTGAGCCTACGCCATTCCATTTCCATATTCTAAAAAATTTAAAACAGTTAAGAAATAATTGTAAAAAAATACTCTTCGGTTGATAGTTCGTAATGCGTCAAAAATAGACAATAATTCTCAATAAATGTAGTATATAATTTGTTTAGTAAAAAAATTACGTAAATTTAATATTGTCGCTAAAAATAGCTGCGTGCTGTTTTCAGTTTACCGTGATTTGAATTAATAGCAAAAAAAGGCTTAAAAAAGTTCAAAATAATGGTTTCAAGGCAATTTAAAGACATATAAAAAAAATTAAATTTCCTTGAATTATTCGATTTTTTTTCCAAAACCGATTAGTATTTTTAAGAACGGTTTTCTTATAAAAAATGGCTCTTTGACAATTTTAGCGGCTGTAACAATCCGTGCCACCGCTAAGGAGCGGTGGCACGGGTTTTTAGAACGGATTTTAATTCAAAATTTTACCCCCTCAGTATTTTACCGTTAAAATTGTCAAAGAGCCTAAAAAATTTCAAGATGCAGCGCACCGTAAAGTTTTATAAGAAAACCGTTAATTTTTAAGTCAAAAAAAGACGTCTTGCGCCATTTTATAAGTGTTTGTATGTGCTTCAATAATGGTTGGAATGCGCTGCGAATAACCGCCTCCCATCACAACCGCCACGGGCAGTTTATTTTTATGACACATCTCAAAAACCATTTTATCTCGTTGCCGACAGCCTTCAATGGTGAGGGCTAAACGTCCTAATCTATCGCCTTTCACAACGTCAACACCAGCATTAAAAAAAACAAAATTAGGTTGAACGGTATCTAAAAGTTTGTCCAAATTTTCTCTCAAAATAGTGAGATAGTGTTTGTCTTCCGTGCCATCTGGTAAGCCTATATCTAAGTCAGATTTTTGTTTGTGCATAGGATAATTGTGTTCACCGTGCATACTGAATGTGAACACGCCCCCCTCAGTATTTCGCCATTTGTTAGGCGATTTGCCAAAGATTTCAGCCGTGCCGTTGCCTTGGTGCACATCCAAATCCACAACTAAGATTCTTTTACATAACTTATTGTTAATCAAATAGTTAGCTGCAATAGCGACATCATTTAGAAGGCAAAAAGCCTCTCCGTGTCCCGTAAAAGCATGATGCGTGCCGCCTGCAACGTTGAGCGAAACGCCAAATTTTTGAGCAAAAAGAGCGCATTGAATTGTGCCATCTGCAATGGTAATGCAGCGTTCAATTAAGCGGGGTGACATCGGAAAACCAATTCTGCGAATCTCTTTTTCAGATAATTTTTGATGCTTCAAACTGAGCCAATACTGAGGGGTATGCGTTTGTTCAATGATGGCATCGGCGAGTGGATTTGGGTGAAAAAAATTCTCTTCTTTAACGGTGCCTTCGTAAAGCAATTGTTCAGGAATTAACTCATATTTTATCATCGGAAAACGATGACCTTCTGGCAATTCATATTTGTAGATTGGCGAAAATGCAATTTTGAACATGTTGGTTTTGTAGAAAGTTTTTTTTTAGTCTCCTCAATAACAAACGTTTTATGTTTATCAAAGTTCAAAAATAATTTTTATTTAGAGACCATTCACCATTATTTTTTTACTTCATTATCGTCACATCTCCTTGGAAAACTTCTGTTTTCCCATCTTTAAACAAAACCTCTATAAAATAAACTACTACATCTGGTTGTACAAGTTGCCCTTTGAAAAAGCCATCCCAACCCGCCGTTTCGTCGTTTGGTTGGAAATTATAATGCTCAAAAATACGACTTCCCCAACGATTAAAGACCTGAAAAGTAATGATTTTTTCGACACTTTGATCGGCATAAACCACCAACATATCATTGGTTTTGTCGCCGTTGGGTGAAAAAGAATTTGGCACATAAACACGCTTGTTTTTGTCTATAAAAATGGTTACAGCATCTTCCGCAACGCACCCCTCAGTATCTTGAGCTTTCACCTTATATACAGTCGTGGTAGTGGGGCGCATAACCTGAGACAAACACGTGTCGCAAAGAGTGTTTTTATCATAAATCCATTTGATATTTTTTAAAGTAAAATCTGAGGTTACGTTGAGGGTAACACTGTCGCCTAAAGTTATTTTAGTGTCATTCCCTAAATTAATATTCAATAACCGACCTTCCTTAATATCTATAAAAGTATCGTTGAAACATTTATTTTGGTCAAAAATTTTCACTTGATAACGCCCAACCCGCACGTTTGAAAGTGTATAAGGTAGGACAGTCATTGGCTTATTCACATCTCCCACGTTGAACGTATATGGAGGCGAACCACCTATCACTGTCCCTACTTCGATGTTGCCAAATTGCTCGCCAAAACACCGTGGGCTGATGCCGTCAATTTCCATTTCGATGGGGCTTGGCTCTTTCAAATCCAGAGAATCGGCTTTTTGACAACCGTCTTTGTCGGTCACCGTCGCTTGATATTTTCCAGCGGCTAATTTTTTTAATACCGAATTAGTGTCGCCGTTGCTCCAAGTGATTTTATACTGAGGGGTTCCTCCCGTGACGGTTGAAAGAGCAATTTCTCCATCCTCTCCCCTATTGCAACTAATTGATTTTGAACGCTTTAGGTTAAAAACCAAAGTCGTAGGCGAATAACGGGTGCGGGTGGCAACGATGCTATCACAACCCGTTGTGCGACTATATTTTTGAATTTTCTCACCCACGTTTGTCAAACTACAACTTGTTAGATTGATGAAAGTGGTATCCATTTTAGCCAATGTTGTGACCACTAAAACGACTGAATCACAACCTGATTTTTTTCTAACAATAATGTATTCCTTACCAACTTTTAATGGGTCACATGTGGTTTGAGCGAGTCTGCCCGTATCTAAATTAGAGAGCTTTATTTTAATTGTAACAATACTATCGCAGCCTAAATAACTCTTTAAATTTTTCACAAACGTACCCGTGTCTAATGGATTACAACTTGTAGAATTTAGATTGGTTGTTACATTGTTACTCAACGCATAAGTCGTGATGACCAATGAATCACAGCCATTTTGATTCTTTAAAGTTACTGTTTTTTCGCCTACGCCCGATGGGTCGCAAGTGGTCGCTGTCAAGCGGGTTTCGCTTTTCTTTAACAATGAAA